>CAMOHY010000222.1 GCA_946615495.1 uncultured Clostridia bacterium | reverse complement strand
TGTTCACAAACGTAAAAATGGGAATGCCCCGCATGCGGCACACCTTGAACAGCTTCACCGTCTGCTCCTCCACGCCCTTGGCGGCGTCGATGAGCATTACGGCGCTGTCCGCCGCCACCAGCACGCGGTAGGTGTCCTCGGAAAAGTCCTGGTGGCCGGGGGTATCCAGAATGTTGATGTGGTAGCCGTCAAATTCAAACTGCATGGCGCTGCTGGTAACGGAAATGCCGCGCTGCTTTTCGATTTCCATCCAGTCCGAGGTGGCGTGGCGTTCGGCCCGGCGGGCCTTCACGCTGCCCGCCTGGCGGATGGCCCCGCCGTAGAGCAGCAGCTTTTCCGTCAGCGTGGTTTTGCCCGCGTCGGGATGGCTGATGATAGCAAAGGTGCGCCGGCAGGCCACCTCTTTTTGCAATTCAGTCACAATGGTTTTCCTCCTTGTTTTTTCTATCAGCCTGCAACCGGATAGAAAAGGATATCAACGCGGAAACATAGCGCGCCTCCTTCAATAAAATGCGAAACGGTATATTATATACTGAGAATACGGGCCCTTGTCAATCCTTTTCAAAGAATTTCTCACACGAAGGCGTTCTGCTCCGGGTCGTAATGATAATCAATGGAAGCAAGCACGCCCTCGACCTCCCTGCGGTTCACATCCAAATCCTCGCACAAATCGTCCAGGCTTTTATACCGGTCCCGCAGCTTCATGTTCACCATGCTCAGCAGCATCACGGGGTCCTGAGGAATTTTAGCCACGGCTCAGGCCCTCCTTTTCCGGGCGGCGGTATCCAGGGTCAGGCCGTCGTAGCTGATGATGAAGCCGGGGGTGACGCGTTCCATACCGGCGTAATCGCTGTAGCCGTTATGGGAAAAATGATTGGCCACAAACACCGTTTCTTCATCCGCCGCGCCGCAGGAAAGCAGCTTTTGCCGCATCCGCAGGCAGCCCTCGCTGCTCATATGGCCCACCCAGCCGCTGTAATCGTAATGCCAGGTGCCGCCGGTGCAGTCCAGGGAAATAAGGCCGATGCGTTTTCCTTGCAGGAAGGCCATATCGTTTTCCGTAAATTCGCAGGTATCGTGGGCATACAGGATGCTCTGGCCGTCCTTTTCGATCAGGTAGAAAAGGGCCTCCTCCGACCGGTAAATGGTGCGTCCCTCAAAGCGCACGGGCCACTTGCCGCTGCCCATGTCCTGACAGTGCACTGCCTCCAGCGCCGTTACCCGGTAGCCCTCAATTTCCGTGGGCTCAAAGGGCAAAAGCCGCTGGAAAGCAAGGCAATGGGCCTCGTGCCGGGTGAATTGTTCCATGCTCTCGCCCACCCGCTCGTTGCCAAAGAAGGTCAGGGCGCCTTGTTTTTTCTGCCCATCCGCCTCGTAGCAGTAGCCCGGAATGCGAAATTCCAGTTCCGCAGGCGACAGGTGGTCCGAATGGGAATGGGTAATGAGCACGGCGCGCATACCGGCGTAATCCAGGCCGTACTTCAGCATATGCACATAGGAATCCGGCCCGAAATCCAGCTTCAGCTTGCCATCGATCATCGCGCCGGAGCGGGTGCGCAGTTCCTTTCCCCCCGCCGCCCGCGCCCGACGGCACACGGGACATTGGCAAAACATGGCGGGAATCCCCTCCGCCGCCGCGGTGCCCAAAAACTGAAGAATCATGGCTTCTCCCCCTCTCAATCAAGCGGCTTCATGCTTTCGCCTGCATGAAGGCCAGCGCGGGCTGTTCGCTCAAATCCCCCTTGGTGATCCTGAGCAGGGGCATGGGCGGTACGCCCTCCGCGCGCATGAGGCGCAAAAACTCGCTTTCATCGGAGATGGGCCAGTCTTCGTTCACCTTGGTTTTATAGTGCATGGGAATGACCACGCGGGGCCGGACGGCCTGCACCGCGGCATAGGCGCCGGCGGCGTCGATGGTGAAAAAACCGCCCACGGGCACCATCATAACGTCGACGCGGCCCAGGGCCCGCACTTGGTCCTGGGTCAGGGGCGCGCCCTGATCGCCCAGATGGGCCAGGGTAAGGTCCTCCATTTCGATCTTCATGATAAGGTTTTTACCCCGCTTGGCCCCGCCTTCCCCATCATGAACGGAGGGAATGGCGGTGATCTTCACGCCGGGGGCGGGGTGCCATTCTCCGGCGCTGTCAATGATGGCGGGATTGCCCAGGGCCTTTTGCACATAGCTGTGGTCGCCATGGCCGTGGGTCACCGTCACAGCGTCGCAGCGGTAGGCGCCCATGGGGTAGCCCACGTGGCCGTCGTAAGGGTCGGTGAGCAGGGAAAAGCCGTTTGCGCACTCCAGGTAAAATTCCGAATGGCCGTGATACGTAATAAGCATGAACATTCCTCCTTCACCGTTTTTCTGAAAGCTCCCGCAAAATCAGGCGGCCCAGGGCCGCGGGCAGGGGCGCGCGCCGGCGCTGGGCCAGCGCCGCGGCGGGGGATAAAAAGCGGTACAGGCCCGGCCAATCCCCCGCGTCCAAATATTTCAGCGTTTCCCGAAGCGTGGGCAGGGCTTCTTCCGTCACTTTTCCCCCGCCCCTTTCAATTTTCCGGGCCAGGGCCCACAAATACAGGCTGTCATCCTCCGCCGGGGCCGGGGGCGGGGACGCGCCCTCCAGCAGCGCGCCGTACTTTTCTATTTTCCCGTCGATTCCGGCAAGGCCGCCGCGCAGCGCCACCGTAAAGCCATTATCCCGCAGCCGGGCGGAAACGGCCGCCTCCTCCCCGTGCCGGGGATAATCGGATATGAACAGGCTTTCCCCCTGGTCCCGCCGCAGAAAGCCCCTGGGAATTTGGGCGCGCGCTTCCCGCCGCCATTCGTCCAGGGCGCTCATGCCTTGCCCGCCGGGCAAAAGCGGATGCGCAATTCGTGCATGGCGGCAAACTGGCCCTGCAAATCCAATTGATACGTCAAATCCACCTTGCCCACAGGGCCCTCCGCCACCTGATACTT
Organism: uncultured Clostridia bacterium; assembly: GCA_946615495.1. Taxonomy (GTDB): domain Bacteria; phylum Bacillota; class Clostridia; order Christensenellales; family Aristaeellaceae; genus RUG563. The sequence goes on along the minus strand of CAMOHY010000222.1, from coordinate 1,509 downwards.
CACATGGGTGGGATACACGCCCATGGCCAGCTCCCCGTAAGGCGTATTGTAGGTGCCCTCAAAGCGGCAGCCCTGCTCAAACACCATGCTGGATGAAAAGGAGCCCGTGCGTTCCATGGTGACCACGCCGTGCTTGAGCGTCAGCTTCACATCGCTGCTTTCGTTGTCCGGCTGGGTTTCGGTATAGTCGATGCGGCAATCGCTGGGGACGCCGGTGAAGGTGCCGGTGGTGAGCAGGCGAACGGAATCGGTCTCCTCACCGTCCTCCCGCGTCCAGCCCATAATGGATAATAACACTTGCTGGCTGTTTTTCATGGCATCATTTCCTCCTTCGCCAGTATACCAAATTCCACGCCGCCGCGCAAGGACCCATGCGCTTGCGAAAAAAGTATACTGGGGGAAACCGCTCTTGGGGCTCCAAGGAGCGGTTTCCCCCAGACCCCTTTCCGAGAAAGGCGTATAAGGGATAAGGGGAAACAGTTTTCCTATGGCATTCTTATTGCGATAACAACACAAAAGCGTGTAATTGCGTAATGGTTTTTTTCATAATGCCGCAATAAGCGATAGCCCTGGGCCGGTCACGAAAACAGCCTTTGCCGCTTTTTGTAATAAACCGCCGTGAGGGCCAGTATCACGCCGCTGCTGACGATGGAAACCGCCGCCTGGAGCGGATCGCCCTTCACCCGTATGAGCAGCGCCAGCAGCACAGCGGCGTAAACCACCTGAATCCCATACAGCGCCAGCAGCGCGCGCACGCCTATCCGCCGCATAGTCAGCAGCCCATATTCCGCTATTCCCAGCAAAGGCAGCATCAGCGCGTTCACCGCCAAATCCAGGTACATGGTCAAGCGCACGGCGGGCAGGTATTCCGGCACAAACAGGGAGGGGTCAAAGGAAGAAAGGGTTTGCCAAGCGCTCACCAGGCCGACGACCGCCATCACGATGCTCAGCGGCAGGGAAATCCAGGTCAAAAATTTGTGCCATTTCATGGGCGGGTCGTCCAGGGCGCGGGCCGCCGCCTTTTTTTGTCCCCGCAGGGCATGCTCGTTCATGGGCGCGCCGCAGGCGGGGCAGAAATCCGATTCCACCGGCGATTCCCGGTGGCAGCTGGGGCATATGCGGGACATGGTTTCTCTCCTCCGTCAAGGAATATTGTTACAATAATTATATATGGAAACGCCGCAAAACGCAATCATTTGCCGGATATTGCTCCCAGGGAATGGATATGGTATAATGATGAGGAAATCGGCGTAAGCCGATTGTCCGTCCAGCCGGGCCGCGATTAGCGAGCACGGCTGGCATCATGGTATAATAAGGATGAGCGCACGGGCGAAGCCGTGGCGCGTGTCGGCGGCTCCCGAAGGGAAAGACGCCGACCATCATGGTATAATAACGAGGAAAACGAAGTTTTCCGTCTCGGCGGGCCCCGAAGGGCAGCACGCCGAGCGTTATGGTATAATGTTTATCAATTAAAGCATTGGGAGGGAATTTTCTTGGAAGACCCCATAG
>CAMOHY010000221.1 GCA_946615495.1 uncultured Clostridia bacterium | reverse complement strand
TCATGGAACGATCTTCCGGACATACGGCTTTTACAAATTCCACGATTTGTGTGCACGGGCCGTGCGGGGTGTCCAGGCATACATTGTTTTCGTTTGCCTGTTCGTAGGTTTTCTGTGTTTTTCCGTCATATCCGAACGCAGTCAGCTTTCCTTTCATGATTTCGCAAATCAATCGAACGCGGGAAACGCGCTGGCAGAACGCTTCATCCATGGAAACCGCGTCTTCTCTTTGGACGCCGCCCTTTTGAAAGCTATACGTTGTTTCTATGCACGCGCCGCGAACCGCGCCGACGGGGCGCTTTCCCACGGGTATCAGGCCAGTTTGCCGCAATTTCACGCGGCAGCCGCCCTCGATCGGCGCCACGGCAACGGCCTCAATATATCCGGCGGGAACGAGCACCGCGCCATCCTTCATTTCAAACCGGGGCACCCAGGCGCAATGGGAAGCATCCGGCACAGCCTCTAAAACGAAATTGGCTCTGGGCACGGGCAAATAAGGGTCCCGGTCCGCATATTCCTCTCCCCCGTGAACGATGGGCAGCTGCCACACCGTATCTCCGTCCCGGACAATAATTAGGCAGCGGGGCAGGGGCTTTTTCGTAAAAAACGTTACGGAGTATGGCGGAAGCGTGTGCAGGAGCTGTTCCCAGTTTTCAGGCTCTCCCTTCCAGCCATACCCCCGCGCTTTCCACTGCTCCATGGCGCCGATCATCTGCATGGACAGGCTGACGTTTTCCCCCAGGATGCGGTTTTTGTTCCGGTAACCGTCGGTTTTGCGTCCCTTCTCCCACATATTCACGGAACGCATCTCTTCATCGTACCAAAAATCAATCATGCGGGCCAGGACGCGGCAGCAATAGCCATAAGCAATTTGCTCTTCTTCCGGCGTGAAAATACCGCCCAGCGCCATTGCTGTGGAAAGAATTTGCAGCACCGCGGATTCTCCATAGGCCCCGATGCTGCGCCCATAGGAAAAGCCTGTGCCCGCTTTGTTGGCAAGCTGGAGCACGATATGGGCGGAGCGGTTCAGCATCGTCCGCATCAATTCCGGCTCCTGCCAGAGCGTATCCAGCACCAGGGCGGTAATTTCCGCCGGAATCAGAATGCTGTAACGGTCAAAGCGGCCAAAGCCCGGCGTTTCATCCATGAAGCCTTCCTCGCCGGAATAGCGGGAAATGTGGTCCATCAGCCTGTTTAGCAATAATTCGCTGTACTTCACGGGCTCCCACCCCAGCAATTCCCGGTACCGGGCAATGCCGAAGGCAACGCCATAATAATTTGTGGGCTTATGAATCAATTCCAGGGTGTTTTCATCCACAAAGGAGCGCCAATTCAGGCTTTTCCGGAGGAGAGAGCGCGTTTCCTCATCCACCGCTGCGGCCAGCCTTCCGGCCCGGTATAAACGGTATATCCCCTCGATGGCGTTAAGAATGCCCCAGGTTTCCATTTTCATCCGGGCGGTAAAATGAATCACCTGGCGGAGCGCCTGAAAGCCTTTTTCTTTTTCGCCTGTTTCCGTGAGCAAATTCAGCGCCACATAGGAGCACAGGTTGATGACCTTTCCATTGGTGAATTGAGCCCCGCTGTTATAGCCCTTTACGCCGTCGACGGCGATTTCTTCTTTTTCTTCCGCCACCTTCCAGAACAGGCGGATCAGGCGCCGCTGAAACAATTCAAGCTTTTCCTGCATGGCTTGCTCCCCTCTTCAACAATAACAATACATGGATTGAAAAAGGCTGGCGTTCAGTTGCCTCGCTGAAACTGCCAGCCTGATAACGCTGTTACGCGTTTTTCCGGTGCGGATACCAGAACAGCATTTTTTCGCCTCTCAGCTTGCAAACCGCTTCGATGAAGTAGTAATCGGCGTACTGCATGGCAATGTGCCGTCCCGCCAAATCGTGATACGCCGAGGTGCAGCGGGTGAAGACGGCGGGGGTGGCCTGGCTCCAGTCGGCGCATTTTTCCTCCTGAGCCTTCAGGATACGGACGGCGGCGTCAAAATAAAACTTCGCTTCCGCTTCGGGAACCGCCTGGCACAGCTCCAGCAGGCCGCAGGCGGCAATATTGCCTGCCGCGTTATCCTTGATTTCCGGCTTCTCCGGCTGCCTGAAATCGCAGCGCGGAATGAAATCATCGGTAATCTGGCTGATGAAATAATGGGCCACCCGCTTGGCGGTGTCCAAATATTCCTGTTTGCCGGTGTGCAGGTAGCTGAGCACAAAGCCATACAGCGCCCAGGCCTGGCCCCGGCTCCAGCTGGAGCCGTTTTCGTACCCCTGGCCGCCAATCGTTTCCACCGCTTCCCCTGTGACCGGATCAAAAATTACGATATGGTTGCAGCTGCCGTCCGGCCGCACGAAGGTGCGCATGGTGGTGTCCGCATGGGCCTGGGCCATCAGCCGAAAGCGCGGGTCGCCCGTGGCCCAGGAAGCCCAGTACAAAAGCGGCAGGTTCATCATGCAGTCCACGATGGCCCAGCCCGCGCGGTTCTCTTTTCCATTGTCATTCCAGGCGCGGATAAAGCCGTTGGGGTTGAACCGGGAAGCCAGCATGTGGGCGGCAAACAGGGTGCGGTCAAAGCTGTCGGGGTTGCGCTCCATTTGATAGCGCACGCCGGAATGAATGAGCCACATGAAGCCTACGTCATGGCTAAGATTTTTAAAATCCTTTAAGGCCGCGTCCAGCATGCCTTCCGCGCGGACGGCTTCCTCCCGATACGTTTCCCTGCCCGTGGCCCGGTACATCTGCCACATCGCGGCGGGCCAAAAGCCGTTGGTCCACCAGCCGATGGCGGTTTTCTTCCATTGGCCGTTTTCGGCAGAGTATGGTATGTAATCCGTTTCCTGCGCTTTGCTCACGGCAAACTGCATTTTTTCATCCAGCTTGTCCGCCATGCTTTTGAGCCAGGCGGCGTCGGGAAAGCGCGCTGCAATATCAAAGCTCATGGTGGTCCCCCTCTTTTATCCCTTCACAGCGCCCACCATGACGCCCTTCACAAAGTACTTTTGCAGGAAGGGATAAATGCACAGCACGGGCACGGTGGTCAGAATGATGGTAGAATATTTGATGGATTCGGCGAATTCATTCACCTGGTCGTTTTCCGCCGCGGCGGAATTGAGCACGCTGGAATTGGCAATCAGGATAGCGCGCATGATGTTCTGAATGGGCAGCTTATCATTGTCCTTCATGTAAATGGAGGCGTTGAACCAGGAATTCCAATGCCCCACGCCGTAGTACAAAAGCAGCACGGCGATGGTGGGCATGATAAGCGGCAGGATGATGCGGAAAACGATGACGACGTCGTTGGCGCCGTCGATGTAGGCGGATTCCGTCAGGCTGTCCGGCACAGCCTGGATGGCGGTGCGGCAGATGATGGAATTGTATACGCTCATGGCCCCCGGCAGAATCAGCGCCCACAGGGAATTGTACAGCCCCAGGTCGCGGATATTCAGGTAAGCCGGAATCATGCCGCCGGAAAAGAACATGGTGAACATGATGATGAACTGGATGGCCGGCTTGAGCAATACGCCCTTGGAAGCCATGAAGTAACCGGCAAACAGCGTCAGGATAATGTTGATGGGAAGCGACACCGCCAGGATAATCAAAATGTTCTTATAGCCGGACAGAAGCAGCGGATGGGTAAACGCCAGAGAATAGGAGCCGGTGGTAAAGCCATGGGGCCAGATCACCATGCCCTGGTGGGCCACCAGATAGCTGTTTTGGGTAAAGCTGGCGCACAGGCAGTACCACATGGGATACAGGGTAACAAAGCACAGCGCCAGCAGAATGATGGTATTGATTCCATCAAAAATGATATCGCCGGTGGTCCGCTTAATGGCCGTTCCCTGCTGCCCGGTTTTTTTCTCTTTCTTTTCTTTCATTTTTACACACCTCCCGCGTCAAAACAGGCTGGATTCGGTCAATTTCCGGCTGATGGCGTTGGTGAGCAGCAGGAAAGCGATGTTGACCAGCGTGTTAAACAGCCCAACGGCTGTGGACATGGAGTACATGGGGTTGCCGCCGCCAAAGGACAGGCGGTAGGTGTAGGTGGAAATCACATCCGCCACCTCATAGGTGGAGGGAGTATACAGCAGCAAAATCTTTTCATAGCCCACATTGAGAATATTTCCCATGCGCAGGATGAACAGAATCATGATGGTGGGAAGCAAGCCCGGCAGGGTGATATGCAAAAGCTGCTGGAAACGGTTCGCGCCGTCGATACGGGCGGCCTCGTACTGCTCCTGGTCGATGCCGGACAGCGCCGCCAGATAGATGATGGAATTCCAGCCGATTCCGTGCCAGATATCGGACAGCACATAGATGGTTCTGAAATAGCTGGGGTTTATCAAATAGTTCTGCGCCGTGCCCCCGAAAAACAGGCTGATTTGGCTGAACAAGCCGTTTTGCTGGCAGTATACCTTGATGAGCGAGCAGGTGACCACCATGGAAATGAAGTAGGGCATGTAGGTGATGGTTTGCACGGTGCGCTTGAATTTGTTGTT
>CAMOHY010000220.1 GCA_946615495.1 uncultured Clostridia bacterium | reverse complement strand
CTGGCCGAGGATAACCGCCTGACCACGCTGCTCAACCTCTGCGGCCTGTGCACCAGCAAGGGCGACGCCCGCAAGCAGATTCAGCAGGGCGCGGTGGTGATGAACGACGGCAAGGTGACGGATATCGATACCGTGCTCACCGCCGATATGATTCCCACCGACGGCATTCTGCTTCGCAAGGGCAAGAAGAATTACTGCCGCGTGGTGCTCAAGTAACATATTTTTTTCTGGGGGAAAGACGCTTTCGTTTATCAGCGGATTTCCCCCGGAACATTTTTCAAAAATGACGCGGAAAGGAGGCGTATCCCTTGCCTAACGACTATAAAACGATCAAGCAATCCGCCTCCGATGAATTCATCGTGAACAAAAGCCGGTTCATCGGCTACGCCTCTCCCTGCCAAACGGAGGAGGAGGCCTTGGCCTTTTTAAAATCCATCCGGGAAAAGCACAAGGACGCTACCCACAATTGCTATGCCTACGTGATCGGGGAAAACGCCGGCATCATGCGGTATAACGACGATGGGGAGCCGGGGGGCACCGCCGGCCTGCCCATGATGGAGGTGCTAAAGGCCCGTCAGGTGGTGAATTGCTGCGTGGTCGTCACCCGTTATTTTGGCGGCGTGCTGCTGGGCGCCGGCGGCCTGGTGCGGGCCTACAGCCATGGCTGCGCCATCGCCCTGAACGCCGCCCAGGTGGTGCGCATGCAGCTTTCCAAGCGCTTGCTGCTGGATGTGCCCTATCCATTGTGGGACCGGGTGAACCACGCTTTAAAAAGCTTGCCGGTGCTTATGGAGGATACGTCCTTTGGCGCGTCGGTGGAAGCGAATTTGCTGGTGCGCGCCTTGGACGCGGAGGAGGTGGGCCAAAAGCTCACCGCGCTCACCGACGCCAAGGCCGAATGGCTGGAAACGGAAGAAATGTACTATCCCTGGCCGGAGGAGGAATGAAGCCGCACCTTGACAGGTCTGGCTGCAGGCTTTCGATGGCAGGGCATCGGCTTTGTCGATGCTCTGAAGCCGAACCTTGACAGGTCCGGCTTATTTCATTATAATAAAATTATACAACCAGACACGATACATGCGCCTGCTCGCGCAGATACGACACAGCGGCATACTTTATTGTCCTACGCGGAAGAAAGGGAGGCAACGCATGAACAGCAAAATTATTACCATCAGCCGCGAGTTTGGCAGCGGCGGCAGGACCATTGGCCGGATGGCCGCGGAAAAGCTGGGCATTCCCTGCTACGACCAGGAACTGATCGAAAAGATCGCCGCGGAAAGCGGACTTATCAAATCCTACGTGGAAGAAAATTCGGAAAATGTGAGCGGCGGCTGGCTGTCCTTCACCGCGGGCCGGGATTTTTACGGCCATTCCCTCCAGGATGATTTGTACCGGGCCCAAACCAAGGTAATCCGCGAGCTGGCCGAAGCGGGCCCTTGCGTGCTCATCGGCCGCTGCGCCGATTACATCCTGGACGGCTATGAAAACGTGCTGAAGGTGTTCATCCACGCCTCCATGGAAAAGCGGGCCGAGCGCATCGTAACCCAATACGGCGAACGCACGGAGGACCCCATGCAGCGCCTGCGGGAAAAGGATAAAAAGCGCAAGGCTTACTATCAGCTCTATACGGACCGGAAATGGGGCGACGTGGGCAATTACCACCTGGCCCTGGACAGCGGCGTTCTGGGCTTGGAAACCTGCGCGGACATCATTGCCCAGCTGGCCAAGCTGCCAGAATGAGGAATAGCGCGGGGCGTCTGAGGCAACGCCAGGGCGCAAAAGCCGCCCCAAGCTGGTAAGTTTTAGAAGAAGAATAGTATTAAAAAACGCACGCAAAAAGCCGCCCAAATCAGGCGGCTGATTGCGGTGCGGTTTGCTTATCAGGCTTCTTCCGCGGCGGTTTCAACCACGGGAGCCAGGACGGCCTGCATCATGCCGTTCTTCCGCATGGTGCGCATGCAACGGGTGCACACGTTCACACGGATGGGACGGCCGCCTACCACCAGGCGCAGCTGCTGCACGTTGGGAGCCCAGGTGCGGCTGCTCTTGCGGTTGGAGTGGCTCACGTTATGGCCGGTCATCAAGCCCTTTTCGCACACTTCACAAAACTTGCCCATTGTCATTACCTCCCAGGGGAATTGGTCATTTGGTGACGCGGCAAGGGCCGCGATACATCCATCATTGACAGCTTGAATATTGTAGCATATCCGCCGGAGAATTGCAAGCGTTTTTTCCAAAGAAACTGTGCTTTTGCCCCATTCTTCAAGATTTTGAAACATTTCTGCCCACCAATGCCGTCCAAGAAAATGTAAAATATTTTGAAAACTCGCAGAATTGTAAAATTTTGACATTATGCCGTGTTGACAGACCGGTCCGTTTATGCTATCATAAATCCTGGACCACTGTTTCAATAAGGAAACAAGCGATGCGGCTGCATGGCGCGGAATACCGCGTCAGGGCAGACCATCATGAAAATGGAGGATACAGCTACGAAACGGTTGATTGCAATAGGGCTTGAGCTGCTGGCGCTTTGCGCCTGGCTGGGCATAGCGGCTGCGGAGGATGTGCCGGAGCACACCAGCGCCCACCAGACCATGGAACGCGCCCGCGGCGGCCCCACCTACCGGCAGACGGACAGCATGGACACCCATGTGGCCATCACGGTATACGACCTGTACTGCCAGGACTGCAAGCGCGTGATTCAGGAAAAGGTGCGCACGGAGGAAACCGAAGTGCCCCATACCTGGAGCACCACCCGCTTGGACGCTACCTGCCAGGAGGAGGGCGAAGAAATCCGCCTGTGCGGCTACTGCGGCAAGGAGCAGCACATCGCGCTGCCCCGGCTGAACCATCAATTCGTGGGCGCTTCCCAGCTGATCGGCTACGGCGTGGGCGCGGTGCGGGGCAGCGGAGAATACGCGGACCGCACTGTGGGCCGGGTGAACACCGCCCCCACCTGCACGGAAAACGGCAGCGGCGTGCTGGTGTGCGTTCTGTGCGGCAGCGCGGAGCAAAACGTGTCCATCCCCGCTCTGGGCCACGATTGGGGCCCCTGGGAGGATGTGGAAGCGCCCAAAGATCAGGTGTGCGAAACGGACGCGCAGATGGTCAGAAGGTGCCATAACTGCGGGCAGGAGGAAACGCGGGTGGTTTCTCCCGCGCCGGGCCATCAATGGCAGGAAAGCGGCAGAAGAGAGCCCACCTGCACCGAAAAAGGCCTCGTTGAAAGCCAGTGCGCGGTGTGCCGCGTGACAAAAACTGAAGAAATCCCCGCCCTGGGACACACCTTTGCGGATGTGAGCCTGCTGGTAAAGCACGCGGCAGGCGACGTGTACGGCACCGGTGAAAACGGCGGCAGAATCGTGGGGCGGGTCATCAAGCCCTCTACCTGCGAAGAGGGCGGCAGCGGCACGCTGGTGTGCCTGCGCTGCCAGGACGCCACCCAAACCGTGACCATTCCCCACGGCGACCACCGCTGGGGCGAATGGGTGGAGGCCGAAGTGCCCCAGGAGGAAATTTGCCTGACAGAGGTGGAAGGCACCCGCCAGTGCCTGGACTGCGGCGAGGAAGAAACCCAGGTGCTTGCCCCCGCGCCCGGCCACAAATGGGCAGCCATCAGCTTTCAGGAGCCTACCTGCACCGAGGGCGGCCGCGCTGTGCGCCAGTGCACCGTGTGCGGCAGGGAAGATGTGATTGAGGCGCTTCCCCTGGGCCACTACTTTATGTGGGTGGACAAAACCACCCCGTCGCCCACGTCCAGCGGCATCCGGGAATATGTGTGCACCGTGTGCGGCTACGTGGCGGAAACCCAAGAGGTGGCTTACGCCCAAATGTATTATAACAACACCATCACCTCCTTTGGCCCCATGACCCGCGATCTCATTGGCGGCAACGTTTGGAACCGGGTGACGCCTCTGGATCTTTCCGAGGACGGCATGTTCACCTACCCCCTCATTGCCAGCAACATGTACACCGTGGGTACGGCCACCGTGCTGGTGGACGATGCCAACGTGACGGTAACATACCGGCTCAACGCCAAGCAGATCAAGGTGCACAGCGAATCCTTGGTGTTTTATCCGAATCTGGAATCCCTGCGCACGGGAGAGAATTCCTTGCCCGCCGCCTTTGATACGCCCTTTGACGCAACCGAAGCCTTTGGCGGCGACCAGCGGGTGATCCTGGCCATTTCCCTGCGGGCGGATTACGACGCCCAGGGCGCGGGCATTCAGGAGTTCCGGCCCGATCAGCAATTGATTGAAACCATGACCAGCCTGATCGATTAAAAAAGCGGCGCGCCGGCAAAGCCGATGCTGCGGGAGATACAGGCGCTGTCTCACATTCTGTAATACTATTCTTCTTCTAAAACCTTACCATCTTTGGGCGCCTTTTGCGCCCTGGCGTTACCTCAGACGCCCCGCGCTATTCCGCTGAAGCGGAAGCGCGGGTTTCGGGCGGCAATCTAAAGATTGCTCGCCCTCAGCCTCGCTGCGCTCGGCGCTATTCCGGTCAACGTAGCGCTGCTACGCCTCCCTTCATTC
>CAMOHY010000219.1 GCA_946615495.1 uncultured Clostridia bacterium | reverse complement strand
CCGCTTTGCGGAGTAGCGCGGGGCGTCTGAGGTAACGCCAGGGCGCAAAAGTCGCCCAAAGATGGTAAGTTTTTAGAAGAAGAATAGTATTACAGAATGTGAGACAGCGCCCCTTCATTTTTTATCCGCTTTATGCCTTCACTGCATCCAGCTTTCGTCGCTGGGATTATCCCGGAATTGGCGCAGCCTGCCGCAGGCGTCCTTTTCGATGTAGCCTTCCTCAGCGGCCACCTCAATGAGCGTATCAAAATTGCTCAGGCTGATATTCTGCACGTTGGCGGCGGCCAAGCGCTCCAGGCCCTTCTTCATGCCGTAGGTGAAAATGCTGGCGATGCCCAGCACCTCCGCCCCTGCCTCCCGCAGGGCGTCCACCACCTCGATCACGCTGCCGCCGGTGGAAATTAAATCCTCCACCACCACCACCTTCTGGCCTTTTTCCAGCTTGCCTTCGATCTGGTTGCCCCGGCCATGGTCCTTGGCCCCGCTGCGCACATAGCCCATGGGCAGGCCCATCAAATGGGCGGTAATGGCGGCGTGGGCGATGCCCGCGGTGGACGTGCCCATGAGCACCTCCACGTCGGGATAGTAGGTTTCAATCAGCGCCTTGAGCCCCTCCTCCACGTGGGTGCGCACGGCGGGAGCGGTCAAGGTGAGCCGGTTATCGCAGTAAATGGGGCTTTTGATGCCGCTGGCCCAGGTAAAGGGCTCCTGCGGGCGCAGAAACACGGCGCGGATAGACAAAAGATCGTGGGCAATGGTCTGGGCAACGTTCATGGTGTTTTCCTCACTTTCATTTGTTTATTCAAGATTTTTCAGGCCATCAAACAAATCGTTGAAGGACTTACCGCTCATACATCGGCCGAAGGACAGTTCCCGATTTTCGCCAAATTCCAGCAAAAAGCATTTGGCCAATTCCTCTACCGTCTGCTCCAGCGTGGTAAAAAACTGGGTCATGGCAAAATTCCGCGCAGGGCCTTCTTCCGGGAAAATACTGTCGATCAGCGTTTCCGTGGTCTGGTCCAGAGGGTACATTTTCAGGTGCAGCAATTCGTGCACAAGCACCTCTTCCGTGTTTTCCTGACGGGGATTCGCGGCGTTAAGCAGTACCACTGCTTTTTTATCGTCGCAGTCGATTTTGATGTCGCCTGATTTCCGCCAGCCTGGATTCTCCACAAATTGCAACCGCACGTCCCAGCCGGGGAGGATACGCAGCTTACGAGTCCAAACGTCAAATAATTCCCGTATTTTTTCTTTATCCATATCTATCCTCGCTGCTTTATCGTCGATATGATCTTTGGCCGTTTGTACGCTGTTCACTTTTCCATCGTGAGCATGGCCAGGATGAGCATGCAGGTTTCCGTGATTTTTACGTTTTCCTGGGCCATCAGCGCCCGGATGTCCTGAAGGCTCATTTTTCGGGAGACGATTTCTTCATAGGCTTCGTCGCAGGGGCGCATGCTGCCCCGCACGGTGACGAACAGGGGCACGATGATTTCGTCCGTCAGCCCCACGCTGTAGCAGGCGGGGGGCAATTGCCGGTCCACCCGCACCATTTCCAGGCCCGTTTCCTCCTTCAGTTCGCGTCCGGCGGCCTCCTGGGGCGTTTCGTTCCCGTCGATGATGCCGGTGGGGAATTCCCACACGTAGTCGTTCACCGCGAAGCGGAATTCCCGGCAAAGCAAATAATCCCCATCCTCAAACCGGGCAATGATTTCCACCGCCGTTTTGCGGCTGGCCAGGTCCCGCGGCTCTTTTAAATCGTTCAGGGAGATCACTTCCCAGCACACGTCCTGGCCGCCGGCGTCGTAATGCAATTCAAACTTTTTCAAAAATCCGCCGCCCACCTGACGGATGGCTTTCAGCGTTTTCATCCTTCCTCCCCTCCCCGGCCCTGGGCCGGACTTTTTTTCGATTGTAGCATAATTGGGCGAAAAAGTAAATTTCTCTTTTTCCGAACAATATTTTAAATTACCCCTGGCAATATTCGTATTTTTATGTTATACTCTCTTTCTGTGGGCCCCAAGAACCAGAGAGGATGAACGAAACGCCATGGACAAGATCAAGCGCAACGAACGGCTGGCCGTCATGAGCCAGATTTTGACCCATTCCCCCAACCGCATCTTTACCCTGTCCCACTTCTGTGAAATGTTTTCCACCGCCAAATCCACCGTGAGCGAGGACGTGGCCATTTTGCAGGAGACCATGCAGCAATTCCGCCTGGGCAAGCTGGAAACCGTCACCGGCGCCGCCGGCGGCGTGCGCTACCGTCCCATCGGCCTGAGCTCCTCCTCCCGTGAATTTGTGGAGGGCATTTGCGAACGCCTGCGAGAGCCGGGGCGGCATCTGCCGGGCGGCTATTTGTACTTTTCCGACGTGCTGTCCGACCCGCAATTGGTGCAGGGCATGGGCACGCTGATTGCCAGCCAGTATTATGACGCCAATGTGGATTTCGTGCTCACCATGGAAACCAAGGGCATCCCCGTGGCCCTGATGGTGGCCAACGCCCTGCGGGTGCCCCTCACCATCGCCCGCCACGCCACCAAGGTGTATGAAGGCAGCGCGGTGAACATTTCCTATGTGTCCGGCTCCGGCAACATTGAAACCATGGCCCTTTCCCGCCGGGCGGTGAAGGAAGGCCAGCGCGCCCTGATCGTGGACGATTTCATGCGGGGCGGAGGCACGGCGCGGGGCATGATTGAGCTGATGAAGGAATTTTCCGTTTCCGTGGCGGGCATCTGCTTCGTGCTGGCGCTGGAAAACCCCAAGCACCGGCTGGTGGAAGGCGAAAAAACGCTGATGCTGCTTTCCGATATCCGGGATAACGAGCCGCTGAGCATCCGCCCGGCGGACTGGATTGAATAAACCTGAACGCAAGGGAGGCGCGGTCATGATCGTTCATCAGGCGGCGTTTGAAGGAAAAGCGCCGTTGCTCAAGGGCAATCTGCACACCCATACCACCCGGTCCGACGCCATTTCCAGCCCGGAAACGGTGATTGGGCAGTACGCGGCCATGGGGTACGATTTTTTGGCGCTTACGGACCACCGGCTGTACAATTACCAAAATTTCGCCCCGGAAAGCGGCTTGCTCATCCTGCCCGGCATGGAATTGGACGCGAACCTGCCCGGCCCCGGCTGCCACTGCGTGCACCTGGTGTCCCTTGGCCCGGAAAAGGAAAGGGGCAACCGCTTTGAGCAGGACCAAGCCTTTGAATCCCTTTCCGTTTCTTCCGCCCAGGAGGCCCTGCCGCTGGTGCGCGCCATTGAGGAGGCGGGCAATTTGCCCATTTTCTGCCACCCCGAATGGAGCGGCAACACCGCCCAGGAAATTTTGTCCCTGCCGGATATTTCCCTGATGGAGATTTGGAATTCCGGGTGCGTGGTGGAAAACGGGCTGGACGCCCACGCCGCCTACTGGGATGAGGTGCTCTGCGCCGGCCGCAGGATGTACGGCGTGGCTTCGGACGACGGCCACCATCCCTACCAGAACGGGCTGGGCTTTGTGAAGGTGCGGGCGGAAAAAACGCCCTCCGCCATTTTGGACGCCCTGCGCCGGGGCGCGTTTTACGCTTCCTGCGGCCCGGAAATTTACGATTTTTATTTGGAGGACGATAAAGCCGTTCTTTTCTGCTCCCCGGTGGAGGTGATCCGCTTCCGCCATTTCCGGGTGCCTTATGTGGAGCGGCGGGGAAATGGCATTATGGGCCACCAGACGGCGCCCGTGAAGGGCACCAATTATATCCGCGCCGAGGTCATGGACGCCCAGGGCCGCATGGCCTGGACCAATCCCCTCTTCTTGGACGAAAAATATTGGCAGCGCGCAAAGAAATAAGGAGGAACACAAAATGGAAAACTGCCTGTTCTGCAAAATCATTTCCGGAGACATTCCTTCCGCCAAAGTGTATGAGGACGAATATTGCTATGCCTTCCGGGACATTAACCCCCAGGCGCCCACCCACATTCTGGTGGTGCCCAAGACGCACGTAGCCAGCATCGCCGAAGCGGACCAGCTGTCCCCCGGCGCGCTGGCGGCTATCCTTTCCGCCATTGGAAAAATCGCCCGCCAGGAGGGGCTGGACAACGGCTTCCGGGTGGTATCCAACTGCGGGCCCGACGCCTGCCAAAGCGTGCAGCATCTTCATTTCCACATTCTGGGCGGGCGGCAGATGGCCGAAAAAATGGCCTGATTGGTCGAAAAAATTCCTGATGTATGGACAAACTGTAAAAACATTTGAATGAGGCGAAAAAGCTGTTGACTCTCCCGCCCGAAAGCGGTATAATACACTCACGGTCGCCATCCGCCGGTCAAACGGCGTCGCACCGTGACGAAACGGTGTTGTTTCAGGCGAGATGAGCGAAGGGAGGGAAAACAAGTGTCTGAGGTTCATGTCAACAAGAACGAATCGCTGGAAAGCGCTCTGAAGCGTTTTAAGCGGCAGTGCGCCCGCGCTGGCGTGCTGGCGGAAGTTCGTAAGCGCGAACATTATGAAAAGCCCAGCGTAAAGCGCAAGAAGAAGGCGGAAGCCGCTCGCAAGCGGAAGTATTGATCCGTC
>CAMOHY010000218.1 GCA_946615495.1 uncultured Clostridia bacterium | reverse complement strand
TGGGCATTCCCTGCATCGGCATTCCCGGCACCATCGATAACGACCTGCCCTATACCGAAATGACCCTGGGCTACGACACCGCCGTGAACGTGTGCGTGGACGCCGTGCGCGCCATCCGCGCCACCTCCCGCTCTCACGACCGGCCGCACGTGGTGGAGGTCATGGGCCGGGACTGTGGCGATATCGCCCTGGCCACGGCGGAGGCCACCGGCAGCGAAATCGTGGTGGTGCCTGAGGTCAAATGGAATGTAGACGGCGTGGCCGCCCAGCTGAACCGCCAAATCGCCATGGGCAACACCCGCGCCACCGTAGTGGTGGCCGAGGGCAGCTGGCGGGTCATGAAGCCCTTTGACGTGTACAGCTTCCTCAAGCCCTACGGCAAGGAAGTGTACGTGGGCGAACCCATGACCGCTTACCGCTTTGCCAGCGTGCTCAAGCGCAAGTGCGGCATGGTGGAGGCCCGGCACACCGTGGTGGGCTACACCCAGCGCGGCGCTTCCCCCACCGCGCGGGACAGCATGTTCGCCTTCGAGGCGGGCTCCCTGGCCGTGCAGCTTCTCAAGGCCGGCATGAGCAATCAGGTCATCGGCGTGAAAAACGGCCGCACCTTCCATATGCCCATCGAAAAGGCTCTGAGCACCAAGCGCCATTTCAATAAAAAGCTTTATAACCTTATCAATTCTCTGTAATCCTTCGTTTCCCATCGCCCCCTCCGGTCCGCGGAAGGGGGCTTTTGTTGCAGTAGGAAAGCATTTTTGATCCTTTTCTTTATCCGAAAGGAGATTTTTTCTCATGTGGATCGCCGATCTTCACATTCATTCCCGTTATTCGCGGGCGACCAGCGCCGACTGCGACGCGCCGCATTTGGACCTGTGGGCACGCAATAAGGGCATTTCCCTGGTCGGCACCGGCGATTTTACCCATCCCCAATGGCGAAAGGAGCTGAAAGAAATGCTCACGCCGGATGGGGACGGCATCTACCGCCTGCGGGACGAATACCTTTTGCCCTGCCCGGCGCGTGACGCGCAGGCGCCCCGGTTCGTGGTAACGGGCGAGATCAGCACCATCTACAAGCGGGATGGGAAAACCCGCAAGGTGCACCACGTGATCGTGCTGCCCAGCTTAGAAGCGGCGGAGGAGCTTTCCCACCGTTTGGAGGCCATCGGCAACCTGCACAGCGACGGCCGGCCCATCCTGGGCCTGGACAGCCGGGATTTGCTGGATATCACCTTCCACTGCTGCCCGGAAGCCCTCTACATTCCCGCCCATATTTGGACGCCTCATTTTTCCCTGTTCGGCGCGTTTTCCGGCTTTGACAGCATCGAGGAATGCTTTGGGGATTATTCTCCCTACATCCACGCCCTGGAAACCGGCCTTTCCTCAGACCCGCCGATGAACCGCCTGCTCTCCGCCCTGGACAGCCATGTGCTTGTCTCCCATTCGGATGCCCATTCGCCCCAGAAGCTGGGCCGGGAAGCCAACCTGCTTTCCTGTGAAATGAGCTTTCCCGCCTTAAAGCATGCCCTGGACACCGGCGAAGGCTTTTTCGGCACCCTTGAATTCTATCCGGAGGAAGGGAAATATCATCTGGATGGCCACCGGAACTGCCATTGCCGCCTGGAGCCGGAGGAAACGGCCCGCTATGGCGGCGTGTGCCCCGTATGCGGCAAAAAAATCACCGTGGGCGTGCTAAGCCGCGTTCTCGCCCTGGCGGACCGGACCGCCCCCATTCCGCTGCCCAAGCCCTTTGAAAGCCTCATTCCTCTGCCGGAGCTGGTAGGAGAAGCGCTGGGCGCTTCCGCCCAAAGCAAAAAGGTTCAGGCCGCTTATGGGGACCTGCTTCAAAAGCTTGGCCCTGAATTTTCTATCCTGCGGGAAAAAAGCATTCAGGAAATCCAGCAGGCGGGAGGCTTTCTGCTCGGTGAAGCGGTGGCGCGGCTGCGCGCGGGCCAGGTAATCCGCCAAGCGGGCTTTGACGGCGAGTACGGCGTCATCCGCGTGTTCCAGCCCGGCGAAAAGGAAACTCTGCTGGGCCAAATCTCCCTGCTGCCCGGCGGCATCCCCCAGGAAAAGAAAAAAGAACGCCCCCTGCCAAAGGCCGCGCCTCTCCCCGATGCGGCCCCCGCGGAAAGCATCCCCGCCGGACCCAACCTGGAACAGCTGTCCGCCATCCGGGCGGAGGAGGATACCGTGGCCGTCGTCGCCGGACCCGGCGCGGGCAAAACAGGCACGCTGGTAAACCGCATCCTTTGGCTCATTGAAGAAAAAGGCGTGCCGCCTCAGGAAATCACCGCCGTCACCTTTACCCGCCAGGCCGCCCAGGAAATGCGGGACCGGCTGGAAAACCGCCTGGGCAAAAAACGCATGAAGGGCTTAACCGTGGGCACGTTCCATGCCATCTGCCTGGGCCTGATTGAAAAAAAGCCCCTCATTTCCCAGGAAATGGCCCGCGATGCCGTAGAGGCCCTTTTGCGTGAGCGGGGCGAAAAGCTCTCCCCCGCCAAGGCGCTGGAAATGCTCTCGGCCAAGAAAAACGGCTTTTCGCCCGCCCAGCTGCCCGCCTGGCTGCCGGAAGCTTACAGGGACCGCTTGAACGCGCTCCAGGTGCGGGACCTGGATGATGTGCTGCTGGAAGCGCTGCAGGCCCCGGCAGAGGACATAAAAGGCTTCCATTATCTTTTGGTGGATGAATACCAGGATATCAACGCCGTGCAGCGCGCCCTGGTGCAGCACTGGGCAAAGGGCAACCGCCTGTTCGTTATCGGCGACCCGGATCAATCCATTTACGGCTTCCGGGGCGCGGACGCGGGCTGCTTTGACGCGCTCCTTCGGGACCGGCCCGGCGCGCGGATGATCCGCCTTCGGAAAAATTACCGCTCCTCCCCGGAAATACTCTCCTGCGCCCTGAATGTCATCCGGCATAATCCCGGAGAAGACAGGCAATTGGAGCCCACCCAGCCCGCGTCCTGCCCCGTGCGCCTGGTACGGGCCTTGGATGAACGAGGCCAGTATATCTGGATCGCCAAGGAAATCGCCCGCCTCACCGGCGGCGTGGACATGCTGGAGGCCGGCGCGGGCGAACGGGGCCGCTATGCCTTTTCCGAAATCGCCGTGCTGTGCCGCACCCACCGCCAGCTGGACATCCTGGAAGGCTGCCTGCGCCACGACAGCATCCCCTGCGCCGTGTCCGGCCGGGGCGGCTATCTATCCAAGGAAAAATGCCAAGCGCTGCTGGGCTTTTTTATGGCCCTGGAGGATGGAGAAAACGCTCCCGCCCTGCGCCTGGCGCTGAAAACCCTTTGGCATTGTCCGGAAGGGCTTTGGGGCTGGGCGGAAAGCGCCCTGCGCCAGGGCGCGGACGCCGCTTCCTTTTCCCAGCTTCTTGCCCCCTTTGACGCGCTTTCGCCCTTCCGGGAAGCGGTTGAACGCTTTTCCACCGCCTGGACAAAGGAAAAGCCCCGCGCCCTCCTGTCCGCTCTGGCGGAAAGGACGGAAACGAGCGGCCAAGAAGTGGAGCAGCTGCTCAACGCCGCCGTCTTTTACCCCTCCATGCCTGCCCTGCTTGCCGCGGTGCGCACGGGAGAAGAAGGGGATATTACGCGCCTGAGCGGCGGAAAGCCCTCCGGCGCTGTGCGGCTCATGACGCTGCACGGCGCCAAAGGGCTGGAATTTCCAGTGGTCTTTTTAGCCGGGCTGGACGAAGGCCAGCTCCCCTTGACGCGTCCTGGCGAGGAAACGAACGTGCAGGAGGAGCGGAGGCTGCTCTTTGTGGGCCTCACCAGGGCCCGGCGGGAGCTCATCCTCACCTGCGGAAACGCTCCCTCGCCCTTCCTTCAGGAATTCTCCGCCGGTGTAATGCGGCAGGAGGCGGGCATTCGGGCCCATCGGGCGGAAACGGAGCAATTGAGCTTTTTCGCCTGATTTGCCTTCATGTTGCGCCGGCCCGGCGGGACCGAGCCCAATGCTCCAGCTGAATCCGGTCCAGCCTTTCGCTCATCTCCCGCAGCGCCTGCGCGTCCCCTTGGTCGTAGGCCTGGGCCAGCTGGCTTCTCAATTCAAGAATCTGTTCATAAAGGTTTATGCAAATTGGCTGTTTCATGGGCTGTACCCTCCTTTTTATCGTGCTGCATTTTGCGGATTTGTGGGGAATTCCGCTGTCCTGATATAGCATACGCCGTCGAACGCCCCAATGCAATGGGAGGTTTTGTCGAAGCCTGTCAAAACCCCTATATTTCGTTCGACATGATGCGACAGCCACAACATCTTGTGGTAATTTCCCGCTTTACCGCGTTCCAAAATCAGGCAAATTGTTTTTCCTTTGTTCTTATGGGGGAATTCTCTTGCCTGACGCGGGCCGCTGTGCTATGATATTTATGCAAGGTCAATTCGTGCCCGCCGGGCAGAAATTGACCCAGATAGAGGAAAACCAAGAAAGGTGGATTTGAAACAATGGAACGCGTATATAATTTTTCTCCCGGCCCCTCCATGCTGCCCCTGCCTGTGCTGGAAAAGGTGAAGGAAGCGCTGCCGGTGTACGGCGATACGGGCATGAACGTGATGGAAATGA
>CAMOHY010000217.1 GCA_946615495.1 uncultured Clostridia bacterium | reverse complement strand
TTCTGTTGCTCCTCGGACCGGCAAAGCCGGTCCTGCGGATTGTTGATGAAAGGGCAAAGCCCTTTCATACTTTCCTGGGGGATGTCGACAGTCTGAGGAAAGCTTACTTTGCTTTCCGCATCGTTATTTTCCTTTTTTTCATTTCCCTTGCCAGTATACCATATTTTTCTGAGCTTGTACAGACGAAAACCCGGATTCATTTGACAGGAATTGAACAAATAAAGAGAACAGAGTACAGATGATAATGAATGACACGAAGCTGCGGCGCTTGTGTTTACCATATCATCTGCGCTCTGTTCTCTCTGCTTATTTATTAACCGAAATCCCCATTAATTTTTCATTTCGCTCATGCCCTTGGGCGGCACAATCAGGCGCATGCCGTTGGGCGAAAGGGTATATTTGCTGTCGGGGGTGCCTTCGCCCAGCTGGCCGAATTTGCTGATGCCGGCGGTGAGCACGGTGCCATCCTTAAGCATAGCCAGGCAATACAGGCTGCCGCCCATTACCATGACCACGTCCTTATCCCAGCACTGGCCGGGCAGCACGCCCTCGGTGGAGGAGGAGCGGAAGCCCTGGCCCAGCTGGCCATAGCTGTTATTGCCCCAGGACCACAGGGAGCCGTCCTCCAGAATCGCGTAGGTTTGGGAGGAATAAGCCGCCACATACTTGACCGGCAGCGGCAGGGGCACGGCGGTAGGCACGGAAACGGTTCTGCCCTTGGTGTCGTAGCCCAATTGCTGCATATCGTTGTGGCCCCAGGTCCACAGAGTGCCCTGGGTATCCAGCAGCACGGCGCTGGCGCCGCAGGCCTCGATCTTGGCGATGGCGATATCGCCGGTGTCGATCTTGGTGGGAACGGTCACGTATTTTTCGTTGCCGGGAGAAATCACGTGGTATTCATTGTCGCCCCAGCCCCAAAGCTGGCCTTCGCTGTCCAGGGCCAGGGAGAACTTGCCGCCGCCCACGATCTGCACGATATTTTGCAGGCTCAGCTTCACGGGCGTCATGGTTTTGCGGGTGGAGCCGTCGCCCACCTGGCCGTTGCTGTTGCGGCCCCAGGCGTACACCTCGCCCTTTTCGGTCAGCGCCAGCACATGGCCAAAGCCGGTGGCCACGGCCACGGGCGCTTCGGGCAGGTTCACCCGCACATGGGTGGAATAAATCCCCTCGCTCACGGTCAAGGGCAGATAGGAATTATTGCCCACGCCCCACAGCGTGCCGTCCTCCATCCACAGGAAGCTGTAATCATTGGCGGGCACGATGTCCTTGAGCTGGGAAATATCGATGTTTTCATTGCGGGAGGCGAACTCCATCACCTTGAAGGTCTGGCTCAGGTGGCCCTTGCCCAGCTGGCCGAACTGGTTGTCGCCCCACACCCGCACGGTGCCCGCCGTGTCGCGGGTATAGGCAAAGCTGCCGCCCACGGCGATGATAACGCTGCGGCCATCCTCCGTTTCAAACACATCCGCCAGGGCGGAGGAGCCCGCCAGCAGGAAAAGGCACAGGGCCAGAACCAGCGCCGTCCATTTTTTAACCATCGATCTTATCCTCCTTCATCACGCGATGCACGGTCAAAAAGCCCATGCCCAGCAGTGCCGCCAGCATGACAGCGTACACCAGGGTGTTGGGCAGGTTGGTTTTATCCAAAGCGAATTCCGCACCGATGCACACGCCGACGCCCAGCAGCAGCAGCACGATTTCCAGCGCGATGATTTTTCCGCTCAGGCCCCGGCGTCCGCCCCGGATAAGCGACGCCGCCAGCACCCCAGCCAGCAGCGCCGCATAGCCGATCTGGCTCACGCGGGCAAAAATGAACAGGAACAGCACGTCGTCCAGCCGCAGGCTTTCAGGCAGAATCTGGGTAACGCACAAAAGCGCCAGGGCCACGCCCGCCGCCGTGCCGTTCTTTTTGCTCCTGATATCCACAATGAACGCGATCACGGCAGCAACGAAGGCCAGCACAGCTTCTATAAAGCACACGGACAGGGCGTAATCCCCCATGCCGTTTTCCATGGCGAAGGGGAAGCGGCAAAGGGCTTCCTCAAACACCAAATCGCCAAAGCCCATGCCGCTGAAGGGCTCAACGAACCGGGCATAGGCGAACAGCGCAAGGCCGGGCACGCAGGCGCTGTCCAATATGGCAAGCACGCTGCGGCGGCAAAGGAGGCCGGAAAGCAGGGCGGCAAGCAGCACGCCCAGCAAAACGCCAATCACATTCACGCCGCCCTGGGAAAAATCCAGGAAGGGAGCAAGGCCGATGAATTCTCCCCGCGGGTCAAAGAACAGCCGTTCATACCGGACGCCGCAGTACACCGCCCGGCCCAGCCCCAGGCCCAGCACGCCGGAAAGCAATACGAACAGGACGGCGCAGGGCGCGCCCACCTCGTGGTCATGGGCCCGGTACACCGCCCACACAGCCGCGATCAGCGCGCCCAGCGCCAGCCAGAACGCATAGAAGGAAACAGAGCCTCCCCAGGGAAGATTGACCATGCTGTACGCTTCCATATCATTTCACCAACGTTGCAAAATATATGATGTCGCTCAGATATCTTTCGATCTCCGGGCAGTTCACCTTGGCGTAGGGGCCAAATTTCCGGTCCTTGCTGGTGTCGGTGGTCCTGAAGCGGAAATTCAGGGTGGCGCTGTTGCCGCCGTCCAGGTTGAAGGCCAGCGCGCAGCCGGTGTCCTTAAGGGCCTTGCCCGCCTGCTCGCACACGGCGGCGAATTCCGGAATGGTCATGCCCTTGTTGCCCTTGGTCTGGGGGCCGTTGCAGGTAACAATCATGTATTCCAGAGGGCCAAGCTGGGCAATGGCGGAGCGCTGGGTGGCGTTCTGAGCGCCCACCGTGCCGTTTTTATAATCCTGAGAAATCACGCTCGCCCCGTCCTTCACCAGCACGGGGCCAAAGCAGAACACATTGTACATTTCCGGTTCGTGGGCGTCCAGATATTCGTTGTACTGGGCCCGGTTGTATTTTTCCAGGGCGGAAAAATCGCCGTTTTTATCAATGACCAGCAAATCCATGGTGCCGTCGGCGGCATTGCGCACCTGCTGGCTCTGGCGCATCACCACCTGGCATTTATCCGTCTTGGTAAAGTAATCGCCGTTGATGGAAATGACCGCGTTGGAATGGTTGGCAATCTGCCGGCCCCTGGCGGTCAGCTCGGCGGTGTAGCGGAAATTCACGTTTTCAATTTTCACATTTTTGTCCGCGATGGTGGCGGGAGCGGTGCGCAGCTGGGAAGGATGGCTGATTTTGATATGCGCGTAAAGATAATCCGTGTCCGCATACCGGCCGTCAAAAATTTTAACGGAAATGGACTCGTCCTCGTATTCGGTGTCCGACAGAATCGCGGAATCCGCGGGCACGGGGCCGGGCGCATAGCTGTCCATGGGCAAAGGCTCCAGGCCCTGGGCCAGGGCGGCGGACGCGCCAAAGACGCACAGCAAAATCAGGAACGCAGCCAGCAGTCGCTTTACACGCATGAAAAATGAATCTCCTTTACCATACATTACCTACAATAGCATCTTGAAGCATACCATAGATAGCCCCAAAAATCAAGCCGTTTTCAGATGATCTGCAAAGTACTGTCTGGAAAAAAGCATCGAAAAAACCGCACGTTGGAGGCGCGAAGCCTTTCATCCGCAGCGGCGGCGTGTACGCCGCGAGGAGAAAAATTCTGGAGCGGACTTTGCCCCCGCGGAAGAATTTTTCATTCCCCTCAAATTCTCTGGCCGTGCGCCCTTGGGCGAACAAGAAAATTTGCATCCCGGAAAAAGTGACCCTTCCCTTTTTTCGGAAGCACCGGCTTTGCCGGTGCGCTGCGTTTTGCGCATTTGGGGCATAGAAACCGCCTTCCCCGCCTGATTTCAGTCTTGATTTATGGGCCCTTTCATGGTAGTATGAAAAAGAAGAGGGGGAGAAAAGCCTGGGCAAACCGCGCGGGCTTTCTCCTTTGTGCGTTTTTTCTGGTTTTCCGCCCATCCGATTGGGACCGTCCCGTTTCCCTCATCCGGCATATGATTATAGGAGGAATCGCCCATGACGCTTCGCCGGTTCGCCTGCTTCCTGCTCTCCACGCTGCTTTTGCTCACGCCCTGCCTTGCCCCTGCGGAGGACGCCCCAACCCAAACCGAGGCCCAGGAACGCATGCTGGCCCTGAAGGATGAATTCTATGAGGGCCGCCACTGGACCAACAACGATTCCTACGCCTGGAACGGCGGCATATATTCCATTGGCTACGGCTGCATGGGCTTCGCCTTCCGCTTAAGCGACGAGGCCTTTGGCGATCTTCCCGCCCGCGTGGTCTCCCCCGCGGATTACGATTCCTTGCAGGTGGGCGATATTCTGCGGGTGAATAACGATTCCCACGGCGTGGTCATTGTGGAAAAACACGATGATTACGTGGTGCTGGCCGAGGGTAATTATAATTCCTCCATCCATTGGGGCCGCACCATGAGCAAGGACGACGTGATGGCGGCGGATTACGCCCTGTCCCGCTATCCCGCCTCCGCCGGGTCGCCCACGCCCGGCCCAGGCGCCCAGCAGCCCTCGCCGGCGCCTTC
>CAMOHY010000216.1 GCA_946615495.1 uncultured Clostridia bacterium | reverse complement strand
GCCGACGAATTGGGCGACGTGCTGCTGCAGGTGGTCTTTCAGGCCAACATCGGCCATCAGCTGGGCACCCTGGAGCTTTCCGATATCACCACCCATATCTGCCGCAAAATGATGGACCGGCACCGCCACATTTTCGGCGCGGATCACTGCGAAACGGCGGAGGAGGTGGTGGAGCATTGGGAAAAAATCAAAAAAGAGGAGCGGGGCTTCAAAACCCAGGCCGACGTGCTGCGGGGCGTGTCTCCCGGCCTGCCGCCGCTGATGCGGGCCGCGAAGGTGCAGAAAAAGGCGGGCGACGTGGGCTTTGATTGGAAAGACCCCCGCGGCGCCCTTAAAAAAGTGCATGAGGAGGCGGACGAGGTCCTCCTTGCCCTGGACCATTCCCAGGAAAACCTGGAAACGGAGCTGGGCGATCTGTTTTTCGCCTGCGTCAGCGCCGCAAGGCTTGCGGGGGTGGACGCGGAAGGCGCCCTGCAAAGAGCCGTCGAAAAGTTCATTTCCCGCTTTTCTTCCATGGAAAATGCTATTTTCAGGGATGGAAAATGCTTTCAGGACTTGACATTATCAGAAATGGATGTATACTGGAAGGGTAGCAAAAACAGCCCGCAATAATGACGTGCGGGCGCCGCAAACAATGCAATTGGAGGTTAATTTCATGAACAAGTCCGAATTGATCGTCGCCCTGGCTCAGAAGGCCGAACTGTCCAAGAAGGATGCCGAAAAGGCGCTGAGCGCTTTTGTGGAAGTTGTTACCGAAACTTTGAAGGCTGGCGACAAGGTTCAGCTGGTCGGCTTCGGCACCTTTGAAAGCAAAGCCCGTCCCGCCCGCACCGCCCGCAATCCCCGCACCGGTGAGGAAATCCAGATCGAAGCCAGCAAGACCGCCGCTTTCAAAGTCGGCAAGGCCCTGAAGGACAACCTGAACTAATTGGATTTTCTGAAAAGCCGTGCCGTTGGGCGCGGCTTTTCTTATAGAAAGGACGATTCCATTTGCGCCTGGATAAATATTTGAAGGTTTCCCGCATTATCAAACGCCGCACCGTAGCCAAGGAGGCCTGCGACGGCGGCCGCGTGACCATCAACGGAAAAGCCGCCAAGGCCGGCGCCGAGGTAAAGGAAGGCGACGTGATGGAAATCCGCTTCGGCAACCGCGTGGGCCGCTATCAGATCACCGACGTGCGCGAGGTGGCACGCAAGGAAAACGCCGCCGAAATGTACAAGGTACTGGAGGAAAGCCCCGAAATCGCCGCGGAAAGAAATTGATGGGCATATAAAAGAAACGTCCTGAAAGCCTTTCGCTTTCAAGACGTTTTCAGCGGGTCAAGCCTTATTTGCTTTTCATGATCTTTACCAGCGGCCGGGCGATGAGGAAGGCCAGCAGCAGGCAAATGAGGGTGTCCGGAATCAGGTACGCCCCGTTGTACACGATAGAGTAAAGCAGCGGGGAATTGAACTGGGTAGACCCGATCACCAATTCCTCCACCGGCGTATCCGCCACCCACATCAGGCCCGCCAAAATGGCGCACACGGCCCGGCCCAGCGCCGCAATGGGGATGGACAGGAACAGCCATTTATCGCTCTTATTGTGGGCGATGCCCGCCAGGCCCAGCGCGGCGAAGGCCAGCAGATAGTCCAGCAGGAACTGCCACACATTCAGCCACCAGCCGCCCTGCAAATACTGCAGCAGACCATAGGCTAAACCGGCCAGCAAGCCGGGGCCAACGCCGAAGCTGACGGAGAAGAGCATAAGCGGCAGCATGCTGCCGGGCGTCACGGAGCCGCCGGTGGGCATGCGGTACAGCCGGATGCAGGAAAGCACGAAGGACAGGGCAATAGACAGCGCGCCAAAGGCCACCATTTTTGCGTTCCACTTTTTAGCGGAACGGCCCACGGCGAGCAGGATCACGCCCAGCGCCACGATCACGCCCACAGCCACCCATACGGTGCCCGGCGTTTTGCCGAATTTGGATACCAGATCATTCAACCACTCAGACATAGATTCATTCGACCTCCTTTTTCTTCTGCATCCCTGAAAATGAAAAGCCCACATGCTTACCGCATGTGGGAAACGGAATGAGCGCAGACAAAGACTGCCCGCGTGCCGCTTCCCTACGGTAGGATGATCTACACAGGTTCCAAGGGTCCTCTCTCAGCCGCTTGCGCGGCGCCCCCAGCGGATGCACATCCATTATTATAGCACCAACGTAAAATCTGTCAAGGAGAAACCGCCATGGAACATCACTTTTTCGCCTATATCAACCGCATGAAATTCATTCAGCGCTGGGGCCTGATGCGCAACACCCTGCCTGAAAACGACATGGAGCACGCCCTGCAGACCGCCATGATCGCCCACGCCATGGCCGTGATGGGCAATGTGCGCTATGGGCGGACCTATAACGCCGAATACATTATGGCCCTGGCCATGTATCACGACGCCAGCGAGGTCATCACCGGCGATCTGCCCACGCCCATCAAACACCATAACCCCGCCATCAAAACGGAATACAACAAGCTGGAGGACATTGCCGCCCAAAAGCTGATTTCCATGCTGCCGCCGGATTTGCGGGATTACTACACCCCCCTCATCGCCCACGACGAGGAAACCGAGGAATGGAAAATCGTCAAGGCGGCGGACCGCATCTGCGCCTACATTAAATGCCTGGAGGAGCGCAAGGGCGGCAACCTGGAATTTGAATCCGCCCGGAAATCCGTTAAAAAAACGCTGGACCAGATCGAATTGCCCGAAGTGCAGGACTTTATCAGCCAATGCGTGCCCGGCTTCGCCATGACGCTGGATGAAATTTCGGAGGATTGACGAAGGCTTTTTGGGTCCCCTTCTCAAAAACCATTTTTGATTCATCAAGGTGAACGCTATGCAGGAATTCCTTACCATCCAGGTCCGCTATCACGCGGACATTCCTCCCCTGGAAAAGCTGCCCCAAGGCGACTGGATCGATTTGCGGGCGGCGGAAACGGTGGACATGAAGGCCGGGGAATACCGGCTCATTCCCCTGGGCGTTTCCATGAAGCTGCCCACGGGGTACGAAGCCCATCTGGTGCCCCGCTCCTCCACGTTCAAAAAGTGGGGCGTGATTCAGGCCAACAGCATGGGCGTTATTGACGAAAGCTACTGCGGCGACGGCGACATTTGGCATTTTTCCGCCCTGGCTATGCGGGATACCCGCATTGAGCAGGGCGACCGCATTTGCCAATTCCGCCTGGTCAAAAAGATGCCGGACGTTTCCCTGGAAACCGTCGAAATCCTAACCGCGCCGGACCGGGGCGGCATCGGCTCCACCGGAGAAAAATAAAACCACACAAAAACTGAACGGGCGTTTTCCTTGCGAAATCGCCCGTTCTGGTTTATAATGGTGAAGAAATAAACAAATTTTGCAACAAGGAGGACCTACCCATGCCTACGCTGCACAACGGCGCCCAAAAAGGTGATTTCGCTCCTACCGTGCTCATGCCCGGAGACCCCCTGCGCTCCAAATTCGTAGCCGATACCTTCCTGACAAACGCCCGCCTGGTAAACAACGTGCGCGGCGTGCAGGGCTATACCGGCGAATACAAGGGAAAGCCAGTGTCCGTTATGGCCAGCGGTATGGGCATGCCTTCCATCGGCATCTATGCCTACGAGCTGTTTACCCACTACGACGTGCAGAATATCATCCGCATCGGCTCCGCCGGCATGATTTCTCCCAAGCTGCGCATCCGCAGCGTAGTGGCCGGCATGAGCGCCTATTCCAACTCCAATTACGGCGTGCAGTTCGGCTTCAAGGGCAATTTGGCTCCCTGCTGCTCCTATGAACTGCTGGAAAAGGCTGTGGCCGCCGCCCGCCGCCTGGGCGTGGAAATGCCCGTTGGGCCCATATATTCCTCCGATATTTTCTATGACGAAACGGACCCCAAGCCCGCCGCCGTGCTGAAAAACCTGGGCGTGCTGTGCGTGGAAATGGAAGCTTACGCCCTGTACCTGACCGCCGCGCGCACGGGCAAAAACGCGCTGGCGCTGCTCACCATTTCGGACAACGTCTTTACCGGCGAATGCCTGAGCCCCCAGGAGGTGCGCGAAACCTTCACCCAAATGATGGAAATCGCGCTGGAGACCGCGTGAGGCTGCTGGTAAGCGCCTGCCTGCTGGGCCTGCGCTGCCGGTACGACGGAGGCGGCAAGCCTTGCCCCGCTGTGCTGGAGCTGATAAAGCAGCATACCCTGATTCCCGTTTGTCCGGAGCAGCTGGGCGGCCTGCCCACGCCCCGGCCCCCCGCCGAAATTCAGGAAAGCCAGGTGGTCAACCGTTTGGGGCAAAATGTGACGGAAGCTTATCAAAAGGGGGCGCAGGAAGCGTTGGCCCTGTACCGCCTGCTTGGCTGCGACGCCGCCATTCTCAAGGCGCGCAGCCCTTCCTGCGGCTGCGGCCAGGTGTACGACGGCTCCTTTTCCGGCACGCTGGCCCCCGGCTACGGCGTCACCGCCTCCCTGCTGCGCGCCCAGGGCGTGCCCGTGTTTACCGAGGAGGACGCCCTGGCACAGCGCTTCACAGAAAAATAGATGGCACAAAAAAGGCGCTGTCTCACATTCTGTAA
>CAMOHY010000215.1 GCA_946615495.1 uncultured Clostridia bacterium | reverse complement strand
TTTCAAAGGCGGCGTGGGTGAACAGGCTGTCCACGTCCAGCCGGTCCAGCACGTATTGCAGGTTGTCCGGATTATTTAAATCCTTGGTTTTGCAAAAATCACAAAGGGCCAGCCAATCCTCATTGCTGCCGTTCTGCACGAATTCATCCCGCCCGGTGCGGGCCAAAATATCGATTTTATCAATGTCGTCCTCTTCTGTAACGCCTTCCCACTGGGCCACGAAGTGCTTGTTAATCTTTTCCCGCAGGTTGTAATGGCCCCAATACTGGCCGTTGATGTATACCTCGATAGCCAGAGCGTCCTGATAAATAATATCCAAGGGCTCGGCCAGCGACGAAATCACCGCGTCCCGGATGCGGGTGGAAAAAGCGTCCGAATTGGCGCCGCGCAGCAGCAGGGATTTATAGCTGCCATAGTCCCGATGGGGGAAGGGGTCAAAGTAAAACCGGTCCGGCCCGTAGGCCTTGCGGGCGTAAATGGCGATGGATTTTTGGGCGTTCTGCCGGGCGGAATGGCCCGCCGCGGTAAAGGTGCCCATTTGGTTGATTTCGCATTCCCCATCCACATTAAAGTATTCGATGTTGGCGGGGTATTCCCATTCCCGTTCATAATTGGGGTAATTGGCGTTGGAGCCCTTTACCAGGGCGCCGGTTTTTTTATCAAACAAATATTTTTCATCCGTGACGAGCGACACCACGGGCACAGGACGCTCCAGCCCAATAAAGTAGGAAGCGGACACCGTTTCGGAGGGCACCTTGCCGTCCTCAAAGGCGCGCAGGCGCAAAACGGCGGTTTGGGCCAGGCTCAGGCCGTCCTGCGGCCAAAGCTTGGATTTTTCCGTGGGCGTGGAGCCGTCCAGCGTATAGCGCAGGGAGGCGGTTGGCGCCGCTTGGGCCAAAACGGTGACGCCGGTTGCGAAAAAGCCGCCCTGGGTCAGTATTTCCGGCGAATCAGCGCGGGAAGAAAAGCCTGTTTTCGGGTTTTTGGCGTTGGGCGTCGCTTCGGCAAAATACAGGTATTCGCTTTGCCCTTCCGGGATGCCCCAGGACACGTTGCCGTATTGGGCGGGGATTTTTAAGGACACGGCCGTGGTTTCGCCGTCGGGCTCGGTCAAAATGACCCGGTCGCCGGAAGCGGAAATTTTGAAATTGGCGTAGTAGACGCCGTTTTTTCCCGCGTTCATATCTTCGCCCGTGCAGTAAACGAGCACATAGCCCCCCGCCTTAATGGACGCGCCCTGAGGGAAGGCCCATTTGGTGGGGTTTTTCTTGCTGTCGGACAGGTAATAGCCGCTCAGGTTCACCGCTTTTTTGCCGGTGTTGTGCAATTCCACCCAGTCGTAGGCTTCGCCGTTTACGTAGACGCCGTTGGAGGCCATCACCTCGCTGACCAGAATTTCCGCCGAAGCGGACGCGGAAAGCAGGAGCAAAACGAAAAGCAAAAGCAAAAAAGGCCGAAAGCGCATGGCGTTATCTCCTAAAAATTTAATAAAAGGATGAATCATTCAAGGAAGGAGCCGTAGGGATCGGGCTTTTTCTTCTTCTTGTCCGGATCGATGAATTCCACCTCCATCCGGTCAAAGGGCACGTCCTCCACAAAATGCTCCTTTAAAAACCGGGCCTGGGAAAACTGTTCCCAATCCCGTTCATGGCGGGGCAGCACCATGGGCCGGCCAGTGTCCAATTGATGGCAGGCCTGGCTCAAAGCCTCCTGCCAGTCCTCGTGGGCGCATTCCACGGTGATATCCCGTTCGATGCGGTTTTTGTGCATCAGCCGAACCCAAATGCCAGCGGCCATAACCATCAGCTTCCTCTCGTCAACCGTTTTTCCCCGTTATTATGGCATAGTTGACGCCGGATTGCAAGGGCGAGGAAGCGGGGAGGACAGACGGCAAAATGTAAAAATTTTGTGACCGTGGCAATTTGGCCAAAATTGTGATAAGATAAGGAACGGTATACGCATACTGACGAAACAGGTAAGGGGATTTCAAGTGAAGATCAGCAGGAAAACGGCCTTTCTTTTGCTTTTGCTGGCCATGCTGTGCGCCTTTGGCGGCGCGCTGGCCGAGTCCGCCCGCGTGGTAACGCCCGGCGGCGCGCTGAACATGCGCAAAAAAGCGGACGAAAAATCCAAGCTGGTGGATTCCGTGCCCAACCGGGCCATGGTGGAAGTGGAAGAAACGGAAGGCGAATGGAGCAAGATTACCTATAAGCGCCAAACCGGCTATGTGAAAACCAGCTTTTTGAAGCTGCCCTCCGCGCTTCCGGGCCAAACGGTGTACATTGACGGCGAAAACGCGCTGCTGCGCGCCGAACCCAGCGCCAATGCGTCCATCGTATCGCCCATCGCCTGCACAGACCCGGTGGAGGTGATTCATGTGGACGGCGAATGGGCCCAGGTAAAAACTGCCCAGGCTCAGGGCTGGACGGAGGTTTCCGCCTTTTCCTTCCAATGGCAGGAGCCTGTGGGGGAAAGAACCTGGATGCCGGAAGCGGGGCGGATGGAAGCGCCCTGCGACTTGCTGTCCGCAATGGATAAGGGAGAAAAGGAGGCGGCGCTGACGGCGGGCCAGGCCGTTACGGTGACGCTGATGGAAAAGGATTGGTGCCTCGTCACCACGGAAGATGGCTGCGGCTACGTGCCCTGCGCCAGTGTTTCCCTTACCGGGCCCCAGGACGCGGCGGCCAGCGCGGGGAGCATGAGCCCCATGGAGGCCGCTCAGGCCGCGGAGGCCGCGCTGAAAAAGAAATTCAAAGCCTTTGCCAAGGAAAGTCTGTACGTGGTAATCGAGGCGCAGGGAGAAGCCTACCGCTGCGGATTTTTTAACGATCAGGATAAGTATCAGTACGGCGCGCTGATGGACGGGCAGGAGGGACGGCCCCTGCTCCTTGCGGATTACACCGGCTTTGCACTGGCGAAAAAGGAAGAAGCGCTGCTGCCCAAGGGCGAAATGGCGCTGCAATTGAGCGCCGATGTGCTGGCGGTTGGCGGCGTGCTGGATATTTCCGTGCAGGCCTGGGAAGGGGCGCAGACCGAATATATTTTGAAGAAAAACGGGCAGACCGTGGCTCAAAGCGAACCGGGGGAGCATTTTTCCGCCGCCTACCGGCCCAGAGAAGCGGGGGAATATACCCTGCAGGTGACGGCGAAGGACGCGGACGGCGCAAGCAGCCAGGCGGAAGCGGCTTTTACCGTGGACGGCGCGCTGCCTGCCGCGGACGGGTCCATGGACGTGTACAGCCAGAAGGACGGCTGGTGGGCGGATAAAAAGTACCGCCACAGCAACCTGGGCAAGTCCGGCTGCGCCATCTTCGCCCTGTCCCACGCTTTAACGCGGATGGGCTATGAGGGAGAAACTGTTCTGCCGGAAAATTTGGCGGAAAAATACGCGTATTGCCTGATTCCAGGGGAAGGCACCAGCAACGAATTGCTCATCAATACCGCCGCCAGGGACTTTGGCTTTAAAACCCAAAAACAGCTCATCAACGACAAAAAGAAGATCGCCCAGCTGATCGGGCAGGGGGTATATTTCAGCTTTTCCATCGCCAAGGGGCATATCGCCATGGTGAGCGGCATCTCCGAGGACGGCGCCATGGTACGGGTGATCGACTCCGCGCCCCAGGCCACCTTTGAAAGAATCGTCGGCGCGGCCCAGTATTACCAAATGCGCAGCGGCGCCTTTCGGGCGGCCCTGAAATTGGATGATCTGCCGGGGGCCCGGTGGTATTTTGAAACGGATGAGTACGGCGGGCTGGAATATTTCCTGCCGATGGATTATGTGGCCAAGCGGGGCGTCAGGCTCATCCAGCCGCTGGCGGGGGAAGAAAAATGAGCAAGGTCAAATTGACGGTGACGGAAAGCCGCTGCCGCAGCGGATACCTGAAAACAGGGGACACCTTCCTGGTGGAGGATTTGTGCCCGCCCATTTGCCATGAATTGTGGCACGCGGCCTATCCCATGGTATGCGTTTTGCAAAACGGAGGCAGTCTGGACTGCGGCGGCGGGCGCGCGTATCATTTTGACGTGGCCTGCCCGGACGGGGGCAGGGTGCGGCTGCACGGCGAAGCGGTGGGGGAGGAGGAAGCATGCTGAAGGTGCTGATGGTGTGCTTGGGCAATATCTGCCGCAGCCCCATGGCCGAGTTTATTTTTCGGGACATGGCAAAAAAGCGGGGACTGGAGGAGAAAATCCTCTGCGCCTCCGCCGGCACCAGCGATGAGGAATGGGGCAACCCGGTGTATCCTCCCGCCCGGAGAAAGCTGTGGGCCCTGGGCATCGACTGCGGAGAAAAGCGGGCCCGGCAAATGAGCAAAAAGGATTATGGGGAATTTGATTATTTGCTGGCCATGGAGGAAAGAAACGCCGCGGCCATGCGCCGCATCTGCGGCGGCGACCCCGAAGGGAAAATTCATTTGCTGCTGGAAAACGCCCCTGCTCCCCGCGATATTGCGGACCCCTGGTATACAGGCGATTTTGACTCGGCCTGCCGGGACATTCAGGAGGGCTGCGCGCTGTGGCTGGATGAAATAGAAAAGCGGATACGCAAATAAGGTGGGGCTGTCTCACAAACAAAAAAGCGCACAAAAAACATGACGGGAAGCTGTAGG
>CAMOHY010000214.1 GCA_946615495.1 uncultured Clostridia bacterium | reverse complement strand
TTTCCTACTACAACGAAACCAAGGTGGGCCAGATCATGGCCCGCATCACCAGCGACCTTTTTGACGTGACGGAGTTTTCCCATCACTGCCCGGAGGAATTTCTCATCGCCGGGGTGAAAATCACCGCGTCCTTCATTATCCTGTGCAGCATGAACGTGTGGCTCACGCTGATGATTTTTATCCTTTTGCCCTTCATGCTCATCGGCACCCGGTATTTCCGCCAGAAAATGCGCGTGGCGTTTAAGGACGCGCGCCACCAGGTGGGCGAAATCAACGCTCAGGTGGAGGACAGTTTGCTGGGCGTGCGGGTGGTAAAATCCTTTGCCAATGAAGAATTGGAAAAGGAAAAATTCGGCCAGGGCAACCAAAAGTTTTTCGGCTTCAAGCGCATGCAGTACCGCTACATGGCGGGCTTTAACACGGTGACAAGGCTGTTTGACGGGCTCATGTACATCACCGTGGTGGTGGTGGGCGCTCTGTTTTTAAAGGACGGCAAGCTGGCCGTGGGCGATTACACCGCCTTCCTGCTCTACATTTCCACGCTGCTCACCTCCATCCGCCGCATCGTGGACTTTTCCGAGCAGTTTGAGCGGGGCATGACGGGCATTGAGCGCTTCTGCGAAATCATGGACGCGCCGGTGGAAATCAAGGATAATCCCGGCGCCAAGCCCCTGGGCGAGGTGAAGGGCGAAGTGCGCTTTGAAAAGGTGGGCTTCCATTACGCCGACGACGTGAGCCACGAGGTGCTGGGCAGCGTGGACATGCTGGTGCATGCTGGGCAGAACGTGGCCCTGGTGGGCCCCAGCGGCGCGGGCAAAACCACGCTTTGCAATTTGATTCCCCGCTTTTACGACGTTACCAGCGGCCGCATCCTGATCGACGGCAAGGATATTCAGGGCCTTACCCTTTCCTCCCTGCGCAATTCCATCGGCATGGTGCAGCAGGAGGTGTACCTGTTTTCCGGCACCGTGCGGGACAACATTTCCTACGGCAAGCCCGGCGCCACGGAGGAAGAAATCATTCTGGCCGCCAAGCGGGCCGGGGCCCACGATTTTATTACCAAGCTGCCGGACGGCTATGACACCTATATCGGCGAACGGGGCGTAAAGCTGAGCGGCGGGCAAAAGCAGCGGCTGAGCATCGCGCGGGTGTTTTTGAAAAACCCGCCCATCCTGATTCTGGATGAAGCCACCAGCGCCCTGGACAACGAAAGCGAGCTGCTGGTGCAGCGCTCTTTGGAAGAACTTGCCAAGGGCCGCACCACCTTCACCATCGCCCATAGGCTTACCACCATCCGCAACGCGGACGTGATCTGGGTGCTGACGGAAAAGGGCATCGAGGAGACCGGCACCCACGACGAGCTTATGGAAAAGCACGGCATTTATTATTCCCTGTACAGCATGTACAGCGGAAAAGCGGCATAGAAAAGCAAAAAAATAGGCCTGAAATTCCACCAAACCGGTAGAATTTCAGGCCGTTTTTCATGGGGAAATAAAACGTTTTATGGCTGCTCCTTTTTCGCTTCGTCAAAGCTTCTGACAGAACAATCCATGCCGGTTGCAGAAAAAATACAGCTTTCCGCCCCTTCCCCGCGGGAAAAACCGCGCTTCGGCGTTTCCCTCCGGGTAGAGCGCCTTCATTTCAAAGCGGTCCATGGTCACATAAGCCATAAAAGAGATAAAATGTTCTTTGGTCATGGGGTGGGGAATCGATACAAAATACTCGTTTTCTACCCGTTCCACTTGGGCCCTGTGCTCTTCATCCGGCTCCTCCGCTTCCAGCGGGGGCAGTTCAATGCCGCAGCAGGAAATCAGGCTGTCGCCCTTGGCGAACATCACGTTGCCGCACACCGGGCAAACATACAGCCGGGAACGCAGCAGATTGGACGCCCGGTTGCCATTCACAATGACCCGGCCGGACAAAAGCTCCGGCACGGATGCCCGCAGGGCCGCCGCCAACGGCTCCAGCAGGGACAAATCCGGCAGTCCCCGGCCTGTTTCCCATTTGGATACCGCCTTATCCGTAACGCACAGCTTTTGCGCCAGCTGCGCCTGTGTCATCCCTTGCTTTTCCCGCAGGGCCTTGATGGCCGCGCCCGTTACATAATGATCCATCCGGAATCACTCCTTTCGGGCACAGCATATCATGTTCCCCTGCTTATGGCAACCTACGGAATGTAGAGCGGTTAATACACTTCCTGCGCTCTGAGCTTATAGCCCCTCCTATACACCGTTTCAATGCAGAAAAAGCCCAGCTTTTTGCGCAGGCGCTGAATATGCACGTCCACCGTGCGGGTCTCCCCCGGACAGACGTAGCCCCAGGCGTCCCGCAGCAGCTCTTCACGGGACACGGGCCGGTCAATGTTCTGGGCCAGCTCCTGCAAAAGAGAGAATTCCTGCTGGGTCAGCTCGCAGGGCTCTCCATCCACATAAACCACTTTTTCGTCCTCATCAATGGCCAACAGGGTAGGGTTGTCCTCTTGGGGAAAAATCGAAAGCATGGTACTCATTTTATCGTCACCTCATACATATAGACGAACGAAAAGACCGGTTTGTTCCACGCAAAACAAAATTTTTATAAAAAAGCCGCAATAATTATGCCTGCGAAAGAAAAAATATCCAGCCCAGGCAGGGCCGGTACGCATATTCTTTTCCCCTGCCGCGCATACTATGGAAGCAAAAGGAAAAGCAGGAGGAAGCAGTGAACATGGAACAGACCGTACATATGGGCCGCGCCGGCTGGACCCAGGAGGAAACCGAACTGCTATGGAAGGAAATCCGCGCCGCCGCGGACGCGGGCACGCCCCTGCGCGGGGTATTTGAGCGCATGGGCCAGACCCTGGGGCGCAAGCCCAACAGCGTGCGCAATTATTACTATATGCAGCTGCGGGACCAGGCGGGAGGAGAATTCAGGCGTGCCGCGCCCTTTGAAACCTTTTCCGATAGTGAAATTCACGCCTTGCTGCGCAGCGTGCTGCAGGCCCGCGGGCGGGGCCAGTCCGTGCGGGCCTGCGTGATGGAATTGTCCGGAGGCGACAAAACGCTGATGCTGCGCTACCAGAACAAATACCGGTCCATCCTGCGCAAAAAGCCCGATCTGATTCAGCAGGTATGCGGCGAATTAAAGCAGGAGGGCTTGCCCTGTCCCTCCGTTTCCGTATCCATCCAGGAATTGCCCGCCGCCGATACCCCCGCCGCCCCGCCTCAGGCGGACCCGGATGTGCAGGCCATCCTGCGCGCCCTTTCTTCCCTTGCCCGCCGGGCCGCCAACGGCGCCGTGCGGGACAGCGACCGCCTGAAGGTGCAGCGGGATTTATTGCTCATGCAGATAGAGGATATCCAGGCCGCCGCCAAGGGCCTGATCCAGGACTGCAAGGAGTTTCTGGGCTCCGCTCCGGAGGACCGCGCCCAGCGCCTGCCCGCCTTCTGCGACGCCCTCACCGCCCACGTGGCCCGGCTGGAAAGCGTGTCCGGGTAAAATAAGCGCCGGAATCGCTCTTTATTATTATACGCGCCGAAAATTATTTCCGGCGCTTTTCTTTTTGGTTGACAGAACCATTTTTTCCTTATATAATAACGTTTGTTAAGGCCATGACGGGAAGGGCTTCGCTGAAAAGGCGGGCAAAGAGAGCGCATCCTTGGGCTGAAAGACGCGCGCCGCCCCGGCGAGGGAGACACCCCTGAGCCTTCCCGGATGAATTCCGGGCGCATCCCCGCGTTATCGGGCAAAAGCGGCGCGGCGGCATTGCCGCGCAAGCAGGGTGGCACCGCGAAGGTTTTCTTCGTCCCATGCGCAGGCATGGGCGTATTTTTTTAAGGAGGGAACAACAATATGCTGACTCAGGCGCCCAAGGGCACACGGGATATGCTTCCCCAGGACGCGTATCTTTGGCAATGGATTGAACAAAAGGAACGGGAAGCCGCCGCCAAGGCGGGGTATCGGGAAATCCGCACCCCCGTATTCGAGCATACGGAATTGTTCCTGCGCGGCGTGGGCGACACCACGGACATCGTGCAAAAGGAAATGTACACCTTTAAGGATAAGGGCGACCGGTCCATCACCTTAAAGCCCGAAGGCACCGCCGGGGCTGTTCGCTCCTTCATTGAAAACCACTTGTTCCAGGATGCCCTGCCCTGCAAGGTGTATTACCTGAACGCGCCCATTTTCCGCTATGAAAATCCCCAGAGCGGCAGGCTGCGCGAGCATCATCAGTTCGGCATGGAATGCTTCGGCGGCAAGGAGCCCACGGTGGAGGCGGAATTGATTTCCACCCTGATGGGCTTTTTGACGGGTTTAGGTCTTAAAAACCTGACGGTGCACATCAATTCCATCGGCTGCCCCAACTGCCGGCCCCAGTATCACCAAAAGCTCAAGGAATACCTGGGCGAACGCATTCACGATATGTGCGAAACCTGCCAGAGCCGGTTTGAAAAAAACCCCCTGCGCATCCTGGACTGCAAGGAAGAAAAGTGCAAGGCCATCGTCAAGGACGCGCCGGTAATTCTGGACTGCCTGTGCGATGAGTGCAGGGAGCACTTTTCCCAGCTTCAGGCGCTGTTGACCGCCCGGAATATTCCTTTTTCCATTGACCCCCATATCGTGCGCGGCCTGGATTACTACACCAAGACGGTGTTTGAAATCATCATGCAGT
>CAMOHY010000213.1 GCA_946615495.1 uncultured Clostridia bacterium | reverse complement strand
GCAACGCCGCCGGAGTGGAAGGTACGCATGGTCAGCTGGGTGCCGGGTTCGCCGATGGACTGGGCGGCGATGATGCCCACCGCTTCGCCGATATCCACCTGGCCGCCGTGGGCCAGGTTCATGCCATAGCAGCGGGCGCACACGCCGTGCTCGCTGTGGCAGGTCAGCACGGAGCGGACGTTCATCTTGGTCACGCCGGCCTTTTTGATGAGTTGCGCCTTTTCGTAATCGATCAGCTCGTTCATGTGCACCAGCAGTTCGCCGGTGATGGGGTGGTACAAATCCTCGGCGGCATAGCGGCCGCGCACGCGGTCGTCAATGCCTTCGATTTCGCCAATGGGCTGCACGGTGATGCCGCGCACCTTTTCGCCCCGGCTTTCAAAGCAATCGATCTCCCGCACGATCACTTCCTGGGCTACGTCCACCAGACGGCGGGTCAGGTAGCCAGAGTCGGCGGTACGCAGAGCGGTGTCGGCCAGGGATTTACGGCTGCCGTGGGAGGACATGAAGAACTCCAGCACGTTCAGGCCTTCACGGAAGTTGGCGCGGATAGGCACTTCGATGGCGCGGCCGGAAGGAGAAGCCATCAGGCCGCGCATGCCGGCCAGCTGGGCCACCTGGCCCGCGCTGCCGCGGGCGCCGGACCCGGTCATCATGCTGATGGGGTTGTAGGTGGGCAGCACTTCCATCACGCGGTTCTTCAGCCGGTTGGTGGTGCTCTGCCAGGCGTCGATGACCATGCGGTAGCGCTCATCCTCGCTCATTTCGCCGCGGCGGTACTTGCGGTTGATGCGGGCCACCAGATCATCGGTTTCCTTCAGCCACGTCTGCTTTTCAGGCGGAATGATGATATCGCTGACGGATACGGTGATGGCGCCGCGGGTAGAATACTTGTAGCCCAGGTTCTTGATGGCGTCCAGCACGGCTGCCGTCTGGCTTTCGCCGTGGGTGTGGAAGCACTTTTCCACGATCTTGCCCAGGTCCTTCTTGATAACCTTGTGGTCGATCTCCAGCACGAACTGGTCGTCCATGGTGTTGCGGGGCTTAAAGCCCAGGTCCTGGGGAATCACGTCGTTGAAGATCAGCAGGCCCAGGGTGGTATCGATCACCCGGCGCTCGGTGACGCCCTCCCAGGTGCGTTCCACGCGCACCTTGATGGGCGCCTGCAGGGAAATCTGCGCGCACTGATAGGCCATCATGGCTTCGTCCGGGGAGGCGAACACGCGGCCCGCGCCCTTGGCGTCCTCACGGGTGATGGTCAGGTAGTGGCAGCCGATGACCATGTCCTGGGTGGGAGAAATAACGGGCATGCCGTCCTGCGGCTTCATGATGTTGTTGGCGCACAGCATCAGGAACCGGGCTTCCGCCTGGGCTTCCATGCTCAGGGGAACGTGCACGGCCATCTGGTCGCCGTCAAAGTCGGCGTTGTAGGCGGTGCAGGCCAGGGGATGCAGGCGAATGGCCTTGCCCTCCACCAGGATGGGCTCAAAGGCCTGAATGCCCAGACGGTGCAGCGTGGGGGCGCGGTTCAAAAGCACCGGGTGCTCCTTGATGACCTGCTCCAGAATATCCCACACTTCGGGCTTCACTTTTTCCACCATGCGCTTGGCGGATTTTACATTGTGCGCGATGCGCATGGAAACCAGCTTTTCCATGACGAAGGGCTTGAACAGCTCCAGGGCCATGTCCTTGGGCAGGCCGCACTGGTACAGCTTGAGTTCCGGCCCGACCACGATAACGCTGCGGCCGGAATAGTCCACGCGCTTGCCCAGCAGGTTCTGGCGGAAACGGCCCTGCTTGCCGCGCAGCAGATCGGACAGGCTCTTTAAGGGCCGGTTGCCGGGGCCGGTAACAGGGCGGCCGCGGCGGCCGTTGTCAATCAGCGCGTCCACCGCTTCCTGCAGCATGCGCTTTTCGTTGCGAACGATGATATCCGGGGTGCCCAATTCCAGCATCCGCTTTAAGCGGTTATTGCGGTTGATGACCCGGCGGTACAGATCGTTCAGGTCGGAGGTGGCGAACCGGCCGCCGTCCAGCTGCACCATGGGGCGCAGATCCGGCGGGATAACGGGCACCACGTCCATAATCATCCATTCAGGACGGTTATTGGACAGGCGGAAGGCTTCCACCACTTCCAGGCGCTTGATGGCGTGGGTGCGCTTCTGGCCTTCGCCCTCCCGGTCCCGTTCTTTTTCGATCAGATCGGCGATTTCTTTCTTCAGGCTTTCGCTGAGCTGCTCCAAATCCAGGGCCAGCAGCATTTCCTTCACGGCTTCGGCGCCGATGCCGGCCTTGAAATCGCCCCGCTCCTCATCGGTCATAGCCATGATGGCGCGGTACTTGGAATCGGTAATGAGCTCGTTGCGGGCCACCTTGGTAACGGCTTCGTTGCCGGGGTTCAAAACGATATAGGACGCGAAATACAGCACCTTCTCCAAGGCGCGGGGGCTCACGTCCAGCAGCATGCCCATCCGGGAAGGAATGCCCTTAAAATACCAAATGTGGCTCACAGGCGCGGCCAGGGCAATATGGCCCATGCGCTCACGGCGCACCTTGGCGCGGGTGATCTGCACGCCGCACTTATCGCATACCTTTTCCTTGTCCTTGAACTTGACGCGCTTATACTTGCCGCAGGCGCATTCCCAGTCCTTCTGGGGCCCAAAGATGCGTTCGCAGTACAATCCGTCCCGCTCAGGCTTGAGCGTGCGGTAATTGATGGTTTCAGGCTTGCTTACTTCGCCGTAGCTCCAGGCCAGAATCTGCTCAGACGAAGCCATGCCGATTTGAATGGAATCGATATTTGTCTGTTCAAACATGAATTGTAACTCCCTCCGCTTCGCCGCTTCGGGCCGCGCGCAGCTTCTTGGGCTTTTCGCGCGCCCGGTCCGGGTCACTCAATATCGTCGTCGTCATCCAGCTTGAGGTCGTCCAGCACGTCGTCAACCTCAAAATCGCCGAAATCATCATCCAGGCTGATATCGTCGTCCAGATCAATATCCTCGCCGTCGGACAGGGACGGAGCTTCGTCTTCCAGGTCATCCTCAGGCAGGGATTCGCGGCCGGCAGGCAGGGATTCGCCCACATCCTCGTCGTCGTCCTCCAGTTCGCGGATTTCGATTTCGTTGTGGTTCTCATCCAGCACGCGGATATCCAGCGCCAGGGCCTGCAGTTCCTTAATCAGCACCTTGAAGGATTCGGGGATGCCGGGGGTGGGAATGTTCTGACCCTTCACAATGGCTTCGTAGGTCTTCACGCGGCCCACGATGTCGTCGGATTTCACGGTCAGAATTTCCTGCAGCGTATTGGCCGCGCCATAAGCCTCCAGGGCCCACACTTCCATTTCGCCGAAACGCTGGCCGCCAAACTGGGCCTTGCCGCCCAGAGGCTGCTGCGTGACCAGGGAGTAGGGGCCGGTGGAACGGGCGTGCATCTTGTCGTCCACCAGATGGTGCAGCTTGAGGAAGTACATAATACCCACGGTTACGGGGTTTTCAAAGGGATCGCCGGTGCGGCCGTCGTACAGGATGGTCTTGCCGTCGGGACGCAGCCCGGCTTTCTTCAGGCATTCTTCAATATCTTCCTTGGTAGCGCCGTCAAACACGGGAGTGGCGATATGCCAGCCCAGGGTGCGGGCCGCGATGCCAAGGTGAACCTCCAGCACCTGCCCGATGTTCATACGGGAAGGCACGCCCAGGGGGTTCAAAACGATGTCCAGAGGCGTTCCGTCGGGCAGGAAGGGCATATCCTCTTCGCGCAGGATGCGGGAAACGACGCCCTTGTTGCCGTGACGGCCGGACATTTTGTCGCCAACGGAGATTTTGCGCTTCTGGGCGATGTACACGCGCACCATTTCGTTCACGCCGGGGCTCAATTCATCCTTGTTTTCGCGGGTGAAAATCTTCACGTCCACAATGATGCCGCCTTCGCCGTGGGGCACCTTCAGGGAGGTGTCGCGCACTTCGCGGGCCTTTTCGCCAAAGATGGCGCGCAGCAGGCGTTCTTCAGCGGTCAGCTCGGTTTCGCCCTTGGGCGTTACCTTGCCCACCAGGATGTCGCCGCTGCGGACCTCGGCGCCGATGCGGATGATGCCGTTTTCGTCCAGGTCCTTAATGGCGTCCTCGCCCACGTTGGGGATATCGCGGGTAATTTCCTCCGGGCCCAGCTTGGTTTCGCGGGCTTCGGATTCATATTCCTCGATATGGATGGAGGTGTATTTATCCTCCTTCACCAGCCGCTCGCTGATGAGCACGGCGTCCTCGTAGTTGTAGCCTTCCCAGGTCATGAAGCCGATGAGCATGTTCTTGCCCAGGCCGATTTCGCCGTTTTCGGTGGAGGGGCCGTCCGCCAGCAGATCGCCCACTTCGATTTTCTGTCCCTGATACACGCGGGGACGCTGATTGATGCAGGTGCCCTGGTTGGAACGGACAAACTTGGTCAGGTGGTAGCTGTGCTTTTCGCCCAGCTCATCCTGAATGACCACTTCGTCGGCGGCCACGGAATACACCGTGCCCGCGTGCTTGGAAAGGAGCACCACGCCGGAGTCGTGGGCCGCCTTGTATTCCATGCCCGTGCCCACGATGGGAGCTTCAGGCACCAAAAGGGGCACGGCCTGGCGCTGCATGTTGGAGCCCATCAGGGCGCGGTTGGCGTCGTCGT
>CAMOHY010000212.1 GCA_946615495.1 uncultured Clostridia bacterium | reverse complement strand
CGCCATGACCACCCAAATCATGCGGGAGGTGTGGGAAAACTATCTGCGGATTCTGCGCCGCTTGAATTTAAAGGAACCCATGGCCGGGGAAGCGGAGGCGGCCCTTGCCCAGCTGGCCCCGCTGCAAACCGGCGGCCAAGGCCAGGCATTGGAGTGGGAAAAGGAATTTCCGGAGGCCGAGCCGGAGCACAGGCACATTTCTCACCTCTACGCCCTGTATCCCGGCGAAAGCAC
Organism: uncultured Clostridia bacterium; assembly: GCA_946615495.1. GTDB lineage: Bacteria > Bacillota > Clostridia > Christensenellales > Aristaeellaceae > RUG563. Next base: position 4,429 of record CAMOHY010000212.1, on the reverse strand, counting down.
GGATGAAAAGCTGCAGGCGGCGGCCCGGCAATCGCTTCTTCTGCGGGGAGACGAGGGCACGGGCTGGAGCCTGGCATGGAAAACCGCCGCGTGGGCCCGGCTGGGGGAGGGGGACCATGCCCTGCGTTTGCTGCGCCGCCAATTGCAGCCTGTGGAGGCGGGCACCAGCTGCAATTTGCACCATGGCGGAAGCTACATCAGCCTTCTGGACGCTCATCCGCCTTTTCAAATCGATGGCAATTTCGGGGCCTGCGCGGCCATCGGCCAAATGCTCCTGCAGGAAAGGAACGGTTGGATTACTGTGCTGCCCGCTCTGCCGTCCGCCTGGAAGGAGGGCAGCGTCCGCGGATTGCGCGCCCCCGGCGGCGTAACGGTGGATTTCGATTTTTACAACGGTCTTTTGACCCATCTCACCGTGCGCCGGAGCGGAGGAAAAGCCGTTCATCTGCGGGGAAACGGCCGGGAATGGGAGCTTCCGGCGGGCAAGGCGGGAGAATGGCGGCTGCTTTAACCCGTATGCCAGCGCACCGGCAAAGCCGGCGCGCTGCCAACAATTTTTCGCAAAAATGGCGCTTCCGGGCATTGGCCGGAAGCGCCTCAGACTGTCGACAAACCCCCAGGAAAGTTTGGATTATTTGGATAACTTCATCGGTCCTTCAAAAATGGAATACGGGCAGGCGTTTCCCTTTTCATCCGTCAGGGTACGGGCCGCGTCGTTCCACAAATAGGTTTTCAGGCTATATTCGCCCTTTTCGTAGCCGTAGCCGTCGCCCGCGTCGCTGTAGAGCGTCAGCTTTCCGTCCGCGCCGGGGAACACCCACAGAACAGGCGTTTTTTCCAGCGCTTCCCGGACGCAAACGCTGGTGTCCGCCACCGGCAGCACCGCGCCGGAGCGGACGAAAACGGGCAGCGTATTAAGCGGGGCCACGGCTTCGTATTCCGCGCCGCCGGTCAGCAATTTGCCCGTATGCAGTTCATACCAGCCGCCCCGCGGCAAATAGACCTTTCGGGAACGGGCCTGATAGTCCGTCACCGGGCAGACGAGCAAATCGTCTCCCAGCAAAAATTCATCGCCGGTTTCCCGCGCGCGGGCATCCTCCGGGGCATAAAAGGCCAGCGGCTTCATCATCAGGCCGCCCTCCAAAGCGATGCGGCCCGCCAGGGAATAAAGATAAGGCAACAGCTGATACCGGGCCCGGTTGTAGCGCAGCACGGCCGCGTATTCCTCTCCCCGCAGGTTGGTCAGCTCCCGGCGGATATCCGTGCCGTGGCCCCGGAACATGGGCAGGAACGCCGCGTATTCATACCAGCGCACAAACAGCTCCCGGTATTCAGGGTCCTCCCAGCCTTCCTCAAAATCGCCGTCCCAGTACCATTCCTTGCCGCGCTTAACGAAAAAGCCGCCGATATCCTGGGTCCAGTAGGGCATGCCCGACGCGCAGAAATCCAGCCCGATGGCGATTTGCTTTTTCAGCGTTTCCCACTTGGCCGAAATATCCCCGGACCACATCACCGTGCCGAAGCGCTGCTGGCCCAGCCAGGCGCTGCGGGTCAGGTTCAGGACGCGCTTTTCGCTGCCCGTGCTCCTTTGGCCCTCCCACATGGCGCGGGCATGGTAGAAGGGGTAGGCGTTTCCCTTGTCCGCGCCGATGGCGTCCGCCGCGGTGCGGGCGGTTTCCTGAAACACCTCGCTGGCCACCCACATTTCCTGCCGGTCCCATTCGCAGGACCAGGGCTCGGAGGAATCGCACCACCAGGCGTCCACGCCCATGTCAAACAGCCCGCGCCTTGCCTGCTCCCAATAGAGGGCGCGGGCGCCGGGATTCAGGGCGTCGTACAGTTCGCCCCCCGGCAAAAGCCAGCCCTTTTGCTTGAATTCGGCGTTGTTCTCCGTTTGGGGGTTCATGTTGGGCCAGACGGAAATCATGAGCCGGGTATCCAGCCCGTGCAGCTTTTCCATCATGGCTTGGGGGTCGGGGAACCGCGTTTCATCAAAGGTTTTCTGGCCCCAGTGGCCATCCTTCCAGGAACACCAATCCAGCACCACGCAGTCCAGCCCAATGCCCCGCTCCCGGTACAGCTTGGCAATGGAAATCAATTCATCCGCGGTTTCATACCGCTCCTGGGATTGGAAATAGCCGAAAGCCCAGGCGGGAGGCAGCGGGGGCTTGCCCGACAGATAATGGTACCCCTTCACCGCGTCCTCGCAGGAGCCGGGAATGAGATAGTAATCCAGCGCTTCCACGGCGGTCAGGTAGAGGAAGGAGCCGCCCTCCAAGCCGCTGTCGTCAAAAATGAAGGGACATCCGCAGTCCAGCAGCAAACCGTAGCCGCCCGTGGAAATGAGGAAGGGCAGGGCGATGGATTTGTTCGCCTGACACTGATACAGCGTTCTGCCCCGCAGGTTGGCCGGGCCGCTTTCCGGCTGGCCCAGGCCGAAAACGGCTTCGTTTTCCCGGAAGGAAAGGGGCAGGCGCGCGCGGAAGAGCGTTTTATAATCGATTTTTTCCGCCTCGCGCACCCGCGTTTTCACCCCGTCGGCGGTTTCCACCCGTTCGGTGGCGGCGGGGCAGCTGCGGTCAATGATGCGGGCGTCAAAGGCCTCCAGGGTCCTTAACCCACCCTCGGAGAACACCGGGTTTCCGTTCCCGTCAAAGGCTTCCAGCAGCCCTGTCTTTTTGGACACGCGGGCGCGCAGGGAGGCGGTGGATACGAAAACAAACGAATCGTCCTCCGCCGTGTTCTGGGCGGGCACGGGAGCGCGGCCTAAGAGAAAGGGGCTGGCCTCCGGGAAGGAATCGCTCCGGGTGAAGGTGACGCGCAGAATGCCCCGATCATAGGCCTGCAGCCGCAGGCAGCCGTATTCGCTGCGCAGGATCGCGCCGGCTGCGGAAAATTCCGCGGCCAGGATTTGCCGGTCCGGTCTGTGAGAAACGGTAAGCATGGTGAAAACCTCCCTGTCGTGCTTTTTTGGGCGCCGTAAGGCCCTGCGTCAAGCGTTTTCCGCGGCTATGAGCGCTTCCACCTCCGCCAGCTTGCTCTGGTACGCGCCGTGCACCGCCACGCGGAAGAAGCTGTCTCCCCGCAGGCCCTTGATGAGCCGGTAATCCGATTCGATTTTAAAAAAGGGTTTGGACAGCGCGGAAAGATACACAAAGCTGCCCAGGGGCCGCAGGGACAGGATGAAAGCATCGTCCATGGGCTGATCCAGGATAAAATCCCACGCATACCAGCCCGCCTCGGCGCAGCGCTCACGGGACGGAATTTTATCGACGATCTTCATGCGCGTCCTCCAGGCTCTTTACAATTTCCCGAACGGCCCCGATCAGGCAGCCGATGTCCTGCTCGGTATTCAGGCTTGAAACGCTCGCGCGCACCGTGCCTAAATTGCCGGCGCCCATGGCGCTGTGAATCAGGGGCGCGCAGTGCAGCCCGGAGCGGACCCGGATATGGTATCCGCCCTCTAAAATATACGCCGCGTCCGCCGGCCTCAGCCCCTCGATGGTAAAGCTCAGCACTGGCCCCGCACACCTTTCATCGCCGTACAGGCGCACCCCTCCAATGGCTTGAAGGCCTTTTCGCAGCCTTTCCATCAGCGCCTGTTCCTTGCGGGCAATGTTCTCCACGCCCTCCTCCAGCACGTATTCCACCCCCGCCGCCAGCGCCGATATGCCGGGCAGGTTCTGGGTGCCGGGCTCATATTCGTAATCCCCGTTCTCGTAGGTCAATTGCCGGCTGTCCCGCCCCGTGCCGCCGTAGCGGAAGGGAGCAAAAGGGATTCCCCTTCGGACATAATATCCGCCCGTGCCCTGGGGGCCGAACAGGCTCTTGTGGCCCGTAAAAATCAGGGCGTCCACGCCCCAGGCATCCGCTTTCACCGGAATGCACCCCGCGCTTTGGGCGCAGTCCAGCACCAGGAGCGCGCCGCGGCTGTGGGCTATTTCCGCTATGGCCCCCACATCCTGAATCATCCCCGTTACGTTCGAGCAATGGTTGACGAAAACCGCGGCGGTATTTTCATCCAGCATAGCTTCCGCGTCCTTTGGGTTCACCCAGCCGGCGGAATCACAGGGCACAATATCCACATGGCCCACTCGGTCCTTGCGGTTCATGAGCGGGCGCAGGATGCTGTTGTGCTCTATTTGGGTTGCCAGCACGCGCCTGCCCCTGATGGGCAGGCCGCAGATTACCGCGTTGGCCGAATCCGTGGCGCCGGAGGAAAAGAAGATGCGCTCAGAATCCCCAATGCCCAGCAGCGTTCCCAGCCGCCTGCGGCATTCGTCCATCACGCCCGTTCCATCCGCCGCGCCGCCGCGAAACTGCCCCGCCGGAGGGGCGGAAAGGGCTGATGCCTGCGCCTGAAGCACGCAGGGCGGCTTGGGCCAGGTGGACGCCGCCTGATTCAGGTAGATCATCCTCAGCCCTCCAG
>CAMOHY010000211.1 GCA_946615495.1 uncultured Clostridia bacterium | reverse complement strand
AATTCCTTGCGCATGTGCTTTGCTTCAAAAATGATTTCCTTTTCCATCTGCACCATCTCGCTTTTCTCGTTGTAGCAGGTTTTTCACGCGTCGGTTCCATGGCTTAAACTGTCTGCATTCGCTTCATGTAGAATATAACATATTTTCTTCCCCGAAAACACATACGTTTTTCACTGCTTTTAGCACAATTTTCACATCCTATTGATTTTGAAAAAATATTGTGGTATTTTTAGGATAAAGTTATGCACGTTGAAAGCATGAGGTGAAGCGCCCCATGGTCATGATGGATTTAAGGGATATCCTGCGGGACATTTTAGGCTCCTACCGGGTGCAGTTTTTGCTGTTAAGAGAGCAGTGCACCGCGCCGGAGGCCTCCGCCCTGGACTTTCTTTTCCGGGATCAATTGTATGAATCCTTTGATTACGCCCGCTTTGCCTCCGCCATCATGGCCCTGGTGCCCCCGGACAGCGTGATCGACTTAAAGGACGATTTCGGCCTGCATTATCTCGTTTTCCGGGGAAGGGACACGGAAAGCGGCGTTTTCGCCTTCTGCGGCCCCTACACCTACCGCGCCTATGGGGAAAAGGATTACGAGCGGCTGCTGGCCAAGCATCAATTGCAGGCCGATTCCATTGACGCCATCCGCTGGTATTTCAAGCGCATCCCCGTCATTCAGGATTATTTGAGCTGGCAGCACATGTTTTCCATCCTGCTGGCCCGCTATCTGGCCAACCCCGATTTGGAAATCAAGCCGGTGTCCTATGACCACCCGGAGGCGGCCAAGCAAAAGCCCGCCATTTCCCTGTCCTCTATCCCCTATACCTCCGTGGAGGCCCGCTACGCCGTGGAGAACGCCATGCTGGAGGCCATCCGCCGGGGCGATATCTCCGAAGCCATTTACCAGCAAAACCTGTTTATGGGCTTTACCCTGGACCAGCGGCTGCCGGACCCTTTGCGGGATGGGAAAAACATGATTATCGCCGTCAACACCGCCTACCGCAAGGCCATTGAGCAGGCGGCGGTGCACCCCTTGTACATCGACGCCATCAGCGGCCAGTTTGTGGTGGAAATAGAAAACGCCGAAACCATGGACCAGCTCCAGGCCCTGATTCCCAAAATGATCCGCCATTACTGTTTGCTGGTGCAGCAGCACTCCCTGGAGCGCTATTCCGGCGCCGTGCGAAACTGCTTAAACTATATCGACTTCCACTATATGGAGCCCATGAACCTGGAAAGCCTGGCCTCCCGGTTCACCATCAACAAAAACTATCTGTCCGCCCGGTTCCACAAGGAGGTGGGCATGACCGTGACCGATTACATCAACAAAACCCGCATCCAGCGTTCCGAAGAGCTGCTGGGCAGCACCGCCCTTTCCATGCAGATGATCGCCGAGCAATGCGGCTTTTCCGACGCCAATTACTTTACCCGCACCTTTAAAAAAATCAACGGCATATCGCCCAATGAATACCGGAAAACACTGAACGGCCGCCTGCACAGTAAATAGGAGGGAAAACCCATGCGTACCGTATCGCTGAACGAAAACTGGAAATTCATGAAGCTGCCCGGCATGGCGCTGTGCCAGCTCCCCGCCGCCCTGCCCGGCGGGCCGTGGGAGGAGGTGTCCCTTCCCCACACCTGGTACAGCGACAGCGCCCCCTACCAGGGCCTGGCGGTGTATGAAAAGACCGTTTTCCGCGAGCCCGGCTGGGAAAAGGCCTTTCTGTCCTTTGGCGCGGCGGACCAAAGCTGCCAGGTGTTTGTAAACGGCTGCCTGGCGGGCGGCCACAAGGGCGGCTATTCCCGCTTCCGGCTGGCCGTGCCCGACGCCGTCTTAGCGGACCCCTCGTGGACCATCCGCGTTTTTGTGGAAAACAGCGTCAACGAGGATATCGCGCCCTCCTTCGGCGATTTTACGGTGTTCGGCGGCCTGTACCGGGGCGCGGATTTGCTGCTTTGCGGGGAAACCCATTTTGACCGCTGCTACTTTGGCACCGACGGCCTGATCGTCCGCGCCCAGGTGGACGGGCAGGGCCGGGGCGTAGTATCCGCCGAGCCCCACGCCGTCTGCGCGGGCGCGGAAGGAAGGATCGTTTACCGCCTGCTGGATGAAAACGGCGCGCTGGTAAAAACGCTGGAAGCCCCCGCCGGAGAAACGGCTTCTATAACGCTGGACCGTCCCCTGCTGTGGGACGGCGCGGGAAAGGCTCACCTGTACACCCTGCGCGCTTCGCTGCAGGCCGATGGCTGCCAGGCCGACGAGGTGGCTGTGCGCACCGGCTTTTGCCGCATTGAGCTGGACGCGGAGGCGGGCCTGCGCTTGAACGGCCGGCGGGTAAAGCTTCGCGGCGCGGCCAAGCATCAGGAGCGGGAAGGGGTTTTCTGCGCGGTATCGGACGCCGACGTCCGGGAGGATTTTTCCATCCTTCAGGAAATGGGCGCCAACGCCGTGCGCCTTTCCCATTACCAGCACCCCCAGGCGGCCTATGACTGCTGCGATGAAATGGGCCTGCTGGCCTGGGCCGAAATTCCCATGCTGAAAATGACCGAAAGCGATGCCCTGATGGAAAACGCCGCGCAGCAGCTCACCGAATTGATTCTGCAAAACATTCATCATCCCGCCATTTTCTGCTGGGGTATCCAGAATGAAATCGCCATGTTCCGGGACGCGCCCTTTATGCACAAGAATTGTCAAACGCTGCATGAGCTCATCCGCCGCCTGGACCCCCGCCGCTTCTCCGCCGCCGCCAACCTGTATCCCCTGAAGGCCTCCAGCAAACTCAACGCCATCACCGATCTGGTGGGCTACAATATCTATTTCGGCTGGTATTATGGGGAGCGGCAGGATTACGGCCCTTACCTGGACCAAATGCACGCCGCCCGGCCCCAATTGCCCCTGGGCGTCAGCGAATACGGCGTGGACGCCAACCTGGCCCTGCACGCGGAGGATCCTCAGGTGAAGGATTACTCCGAGGAATACCAGGCCCTGTTCCACGAAACGGTGTATCCCCAAATCGAAAGCAAGGATTACCTGTGGGGCAGCTTCATCTGGAATATGTTTGACTTTTCCAGCTCCCGGCGCAACGAGGGCGGCCAGCGCTTCCTGAACGCCAAGGGCTTAGTGACCCACGACCGGCGCACCCGGAAGGACGCGTTCTATTACTACAAGGCCCGCTGGTCCGCCGCGCCCTTTGTGCACCTGTGCCAAAAGCGGTTTGAAAGGCGCGCCCAGGAAGCCGTCGACGTGAAATGCTATACCAACCAGCCCTCCGTCCGTTTAACTGTAAACGGCGCGTTTTTTGGCGAGGCGGCTGTGGAAAACGGAACGGCGGTGTTCCGTCAGGTGCCCCTGCGCATGGGCGAAAACCGGGTGGAGGCCGCGTCCGGCGCGCTATCCGACACGGCGGTTTGGCAGCGCGCCGCCCAGGCGGAGCCCAGCTACCGCCTGCCCGGCCAGGAAGCCGGGTCCTCCGTGCGCAATTGGTTCCTGCAGGAGGACGACGTGCGGAAGGAAGGCTATTTCTCCATTCAAAACACCGCCCAGGAGCTATTGGACAATCCGGATGCCAGGGCCGTGCTGGAGCGCTACGTGCCCGCGCTGGTGCGCGTCATGACGGAAAAAAGCGTCATTCCCCTGGGGCTGTCCCTGAAAAGCATTCTGAGCCGGGATGCCGACGAAAGCCTAAATGTAAAAGCCCTGAACGGGGAATTGAACCGGATTATGGACCTGGACGCTTAACAGGAGGGAGACAAAGAATCCATGAAGCGAAGCGAAATTTTGCAGCGCGTCGGCATCGTGCCGCCGCCCGCGGCCCGTATCCGGCTGATCGTGGACACCGACGCGAAAAACGAGGCGGACGATCAATTTGCCATCATGCACCATCTGCTCACGCCCATGTTTGACGTGGAAGGCATCGTGGCCGCTCATTTTGAACAAAAGGCGGGCTATGCCGGCCATTCCATGGAGGACAGCTACCGGGAAATTGAAAAGCTGCTTTCCCTTGCGCAGATAGACGACGTGCCCTTTTTCCGGGGGTGCCCATCTCCGCTCCGCTCTGTTCAGGACGCGCCGGACAGCGAGGGCGCGCGCTTCATCATCCGCCAGGCCCGGCTGCCCGGCAAGCTGTACATCGCCGTTCAGGGCGCCATGACCAACGTGGCCGCCGCCCTGAACGCCGCGCCGGATATTGCCGGAAACGTGGTGGTGCTCTGGAATGGCGGCGGGCCCTATCCCGCCGGGCGGCCCGAATTCAATGTGATGCAGGACCCGGACGCCGTGCGCGCGGTGTTGGCCAGCCCCGCCGAGGTATGGCAGACCGATCAAAGCGTTTACTGCACCCTGGAGGTGACCTTGGCCGAGCTGAAACGGCAGGTTTATCCCTGCGGGGCCCTGGGCCGCTATCTGTATGAACAGCTGGAGGAGGAAAACCATCGGGAATACAATCCTAATTTTCTCCTGCGCTCCGGCGAAAACTGGGTTCTGGGCGACAACACCACCGCCGCCGTGCTGCTGATGAACCGTTACCGGGGCAACTGGCGCATGGAGCGCGCCCCGCAGCTCAAAGAGGATTTGACCTATGGCCCCAATCCTCAGGGAAAGCTTTTGCGCGTGTACGGCAGCATTGATGTGCGCCTGACCCTGGAAGACTTTTACGCCAAGCTCAGCCTGGCCTACGGCGGCGGAAAATAAC
>CAMOHY010000210.1 GCA_946615495.1 uncultured Clostridia bacterium | reverse complement strand
TCCAGGTCGGCGCTCATGCGGGTCATCAGGTCGCCGGTGCGGTGGCCGTCAAAAAAACGCATGTCGTTATACTGCATTTTTTCAAACAGGCGGCGGCGCAGGTTGTAGATCACGTTCTGAGAATCGCTTTCCAGGAAAATGACCATGAGGTAGCGCAGCCCTTCCCTTCCCAGCTTTACCACCAGCATGACGGCCAGGATAGGCAGCAGAGGCTCCGGATTCTGGGCGACGATGACATCGTCGATCAGCCGCTGGGACAAAGCCGGGTTCACCAGCAGCAAAAGGCACGTGAACACGCTGATGCAAAGGGCGATGACATGCCGGCGGCGGTAGGGAGCGTCCATATTCTCCCACAGCCAGGCGATCTGTTTCCGAATCATCCTTTTCTCCTATTCGCTTTATTTTCATTTTTGAACCGGCCTTCCCATCTTATGGTTCAAAAATGCAGCAACATTATAGCAGAAACGAATGCCCCGTCAAGACGAAACAGGAAATATTGGTGAAATTATCGTATAATTCATCTTTGAATATGGTGCATAAACATAAATTTCCAGGAAATGTCAAAAACATTGTCGAAAAAATTCGATGATTTCGGAAGGACCGGGCGCAGGAAAGCGCTTGATCTATTCCATCCGGTGATTGTATAATAGCCATAGAATCTACCCGACGGCTTTCCCCGTATATGCAGGCCCTTCGGTAAAAAAGCAAGGAGGAAACAACGGTGCGGACATTGATGGTTTATTATTCTCTTGGAGGAAATACGGAATACGCGGCGAAACGCATCGCCGCTCAGCTGGGCGCGGACATGCTGCGCCTTGAGCCGGTCAAAGCCTATCCGGACAGCGGCTTTAAAAAATTCTTCTGGGGCGGCAAAAGCGCGGTAATGGGCGAAACGCCGGAATTGGCGCCCTACCGCTTGGAAAGCGCAAGCTATGACCGCATTATTTTCGGCTTTCCCGTATGGGCCGGCAACGTGGCGCCGCCCATCCGCACCTTCATCAAAGAAAACGACTTAACGGGCAAGCGCATTGCCGCGGTTGCCTGCCAAAGCGGATCGGGCGCCGGAAAAGCCTTTGGAAAGCTGAAGCTCGCGTTGGGAATTGAGCAAATGGAGGCAGAGCTTGTGCTGATTGACCCAAAGGACAAGCCGGATGCTGAAAACGAAAAGAAAATCCTTGCGTTCTGCGGCGTGCTGAAAAGCGGCGAATAAGCGTTTTTTTGCCTTGCTTGCGGCGGCGCCGCCGGGGGCGGCTTGCCCGGCCTGGGCCGAAGGCAAAAGCTTTTCCTCTCTTTCCCCGTGCGCCGCCCGCCTGTTTTCCCGCGAAAGATACGCCAAAGATGAATAAAAGGATTCCCGCAATGAAGCAGGCAGCAACTGCTTTTGCGGGAATCCCTTTTTCTATCGGATTGAAATGGGGCGTCAACGCTGGAAAGCGTCCGGCTCCTTCAAATCATAAACGCGCAGATTGGCGTATTCGCCCACCATGGGCGCAAGCTGCCTCAGGCCGATGCAGCCCCCCTGCAGCAAGGGGCCGTACTGAACGCCGTCATCGTGAAAATACAGCACCTCCAGCCCGTTGATAGCAAAGCGGATATCCCTCCCCTGCTTGAGCAAAGCCAGCGTGTACAGCCCGTCCGCGTCGTCGGCGTCCGGAATGGGGTCCGCGCCTTGGGCAACCAGATGAAAGCCATAGCTTTTGCGCAGATTGCAGGTGTGGAAGCTGCGCTCATCCTTTTCCTTGCGGCGGAAAAAGGACAGATGGAAGGCGTTGATATCCCCGTGATGATACTGAACGTATTCGCCGGTGCGGGGAGAAAGGGACGGGTCGAACAAATCGCGTCCATCCCGGCCGGACGCGGAAAAAAACAGCATGGCCAGTCCCGGTTCCCGCAGGGGGCAAAAATCGATTTCCAGCAGCATGTCCGCCGGAAACGCCTTTTTGCACCAAAGCACATAATTGGCCTTCTGCCCCAGCTGCGCGCTTTCCGCGTTTTCCAATTGGAGGCGGCCATGGGGAAAGCTGGCCAGCGCCTTGCCCTCCAGCGTGAATTCCCGAAGATCGCCCGCGCAGGAAAGCGCGTTTTCATAAATCAAGTTTCCCCGCATATTTTCAAAGCTGCTCATCGCGTTCCCTCCCTGTCTTATTATAAAATAACTATATCATGAAAACAGCCCGAAAGCCAGGATTTTCTGTTGCCACGCCCTATTTTTCCGGATATAATCATGGGCAGAGAGCATGGAAAGGGAGGAAAAGCGAATGATGCGTATTCACCTGATGGAAAACCGGCGGGCGAAGGGCTGGGCGTCGTTCGGCGGCTATTGGCCCCGCGGCGCCGTCCGGAAGAATGCGTTCCTGCTCACCAACGAAGCGGGCGTCCCGGTTCCGGTGCAAAGCGAAATCGCCGCCCGCTGGCCGGATGGCTCCGTCAAGTGGAGCCGCCATATCGCCCTGGCGGACCAGCTGGGCATGGGCGGTGAGCTGGCCCCCGGCGGCGGAGAGCAGGCGTCCGGACTAACGGTGCGGGAAACGCCGGAGGGCTGGGCGGTCCGCGGGGACGAAATCAGCCTGACGGTTCCCCCAGCGGGAAACTGCATCGCCGTCCGCTGCTTTAGGCGGGGCGTGGAGGCGTTTGACAGGGTTTTCCCGGTGCTGAAGGTAAGCCATGTAAACGAAGAGGCGGAGGACTGCACGGTTCAAACCAAGCTTTTGCCCTGCGAAATCCGCAGCCGCCAGCTGGAAGCGGCCGGACCCTTGGAAACGGTATTCCGTTTTGAAGGCGTTCATTGGGAAAACGGCCTTGAAAAAATGCCGTTTTTGATTCGCATGAGCGTTCGGAACGATGGAGAAATCCTGTTTGACGATACGTTTTTCTTTCAGGGCGACGCGGAACGGGACCGCCTGTCCGGCTGGGGCCTGCGCTTTGAAACCCGCTTCACCGGGCGGCCCTACCAGCGGCATATCCGGCTGCTGACCGATGGAAACGTGTACCACGATCATCCCACCCAGCTGTTTTATTGGAAAAAGCATTTGGACCCCGCGCTGCTTGCGGCCCAGTGCCGGGGGGAAACCGTGGAAGCCAGCGCCGAATGGGACCAAGTGGCGCAGGACCTGCCAAGGTGGGATCACTTTTGTCTGACCCAGGATTCGGCGGCCCACTTCTGCATCCGGAAAAAGGCCTGGGAAAACGGCTGCTGGCTGGACGGCGTGCATGGAAAGCGCGCCCCCGGCGCCATGGCGCTGAGCGATCCGGAACGCACGCTGAGCTTTTTCCTGCGGGAATGCTGGGAAAAGCACCCGGCAGGGCTGGAAGCGGAAAACCTTTCCGGCGGCAGGACCGTTTGCACGGTGTGGTTTTTTTCGCCCCAGGCGGAGCCTTATGATTTCCGCCACTATGACCAGCGCACCTACCCCATGGGCAACTACGAGGGCTTTGACTACATGCTGCCCGACCCCAACGGAATCGCCGTCACCTGCCGCGTGGCCGTGCATTCGGAAAACGCCTATCTTCCGGACGGGGAGCTTAAAGCGCTTTCGGACAGCGTCAGGCGGCCGCCGGTTTACGTGGCCGCGCCGGAATATTATCATGCCCACAGAGCGCTGGGCTATTGGAGCCTGCCCAAGCGGGATACGGAGGTGGAGCGCTGGATAGAAAACCAGCTTGATTCCGCCTTTGCGTTTTACGAAGCCGAGGTGGAAAGCAGAAGCTGGTACGGGCTTTTCAATTATGGCGATTTGATGCACACCTACGAGGCGTGCCGGCATATGTGGCGCTGGGATGTGGGCGGCTACGCCTGGGATAACACGGAGCTTGCCCCCACCTACTGGCTGTGGCTCCAGTTCATGCGCACCGGAAGCGAAAGGGTGTTCCGCCTGGCGGAAGCCCTCAGCCGCCACGCCGCCGACGTGGACATGTACCATTTTGGCCCCCTGAAGGGCCTGGGCTCACGCCACAACGTGCGCCATTGGGGCTGCCCGTGCAAGGAGCCCAGAGTATCCATGGCGGGGCATCACAGGCCGCTGTACTATTTGACGGGAGAAAGGCGCATTGGCGACTGCATGGCCGATAGCCTCTCAGCGGCGGAAAGCTTGCGCTCCATGCCGTGGTTCCAAGCGGAGGGCGGCGGCGTGCAGCTGCGCACGGGGCCGGATTGGGCCGCGCTGGTATCCAACTGGATGACCGCCTACGAGCGCACCCTTGAGCCCGCCTGGCGCGATAAAATAGAAGCCGGAATTTCCGCCCTGCAAAAAACGCCGCTGGGGCTCACCTCCGGCCCTATCTTCGGCTTTGACCCGCAGACGGGCCATCTGGAATACCGCGGGGAAACCCCCAACAGCGGCATGCACCTGCAGGCGTGCATGGGCGAAACGGAGGTATGGCTGGAAACGGCGGACATGCTTGAAAACGCCGCCCTGTCGGAAATGGTCGCCCGGAATGGGCTGTATTTCTTCCTTTCGCCAAAGGAACGCACCCTTGAATCCAACGGCCTGCTGCATGACAGGCAGTTTGGCAGCCCCATTTATTCCGCGGAAATGCAGGCGTGGGCGGCCCGCAGGAGAAAGGATGCGGCCATGGCGCGCAGCATTTGGCAAAGCCTGCTTTCGCTTCTCTATTCGCCGGAGCGGCCGGAGGGGTTTCAGCCGGTTCCCTACGGAACGCGGGATGACGGCTCGCCCCTGCTTGAAATTCCCTGGATCACCACCAACTTTACCGCTCAGTGGTGCCTGAAAATCATTGTCACCTCCTCCTTGATTCCCGAAGGTAAGCCGGAAACCTTGGAGGAGCTGAACCGCCAGCTGCGCCT
>CAMOHY010000209.1 GCA_946615495.1 uncultured Clostridia bacterium | reverse complement strand
AGGCCGAATTCGCTGATGCCGTACACCAGGCCGAAATTCACCGCCTTGGCGCTGGAGCGCATTTCCCGCGTCACCTGCTCCATGGGCACGCCGTACACCTCCGCCGCCGTGCGGGTGTGGATATCCTGGCCCCGGTTGAAGGCGTCCACCATGGCGTGGTCGCCGGAAAAATGGGCCATCACCCGCAGCTCGATCTGGCTGTAGTCGGCGTCGGCCAGGACATAGCCGGGCCGGGTGACGAAGGCCTTGCGAATTTCCCGGCCCATTTCGGTGCGCACGGGAATATTCTGCAAATTGGGCTCGCTGGAGGAAATGCGGCCGGTGGCGGTGCCCGTTTGGTCAAAATAGGTGTGCACCCGGCCGGTGGAATCCATTTTGCGAAGCAGGGCGTCGATGTAGGTGCTGTTCAGCTTCACCACCTGGCGGTATTTCAAAATGGGCGCAATGCAGGGATGCAGGCCGCTGAGCTTTTCCAGGGTGTCCGCGTCGGTGGAATAGCCCCGCTGGGTCTTTTTGCCATGGGGCAAATCCAGCTTTTCAAAAAGCACCTTGCCCAATTGCTGGGGGCTGTTCAAATTAAAGCCATGCTCACCGGTGAGGCGGTACACCTCCTCCTTCAGTTCCTCCGCTTCCCTGGTAAACTCCTCGCCCAGGGCGGAAAGCACCTTGCCGTCCACCTGGAAGCCCGCCTGCTCCATGTCAAAAAGCACATACAGAAGCGGCATTTCCACCTGGCGCATCAGGGCCAGCATGCCCTCCTCCTCCAATTGCGCCTCCTGCTTTTTAGCCAGGGAAAGCACGCCGGAGGCGTCCTCCCGCGCAAACTGGGAAAGGGCGTAGGACTTTTCCTGGGGATTGTGCAGATAGGCGCCCAGCATGGTATCCCAGGCAAATTCCGGCAGGGGCAGATTCATACCGGCAAGCAGATGCAGCAGGGCCTTGCCATCGTGCACATACAGCCTCCGGCGCAAAAGGGGCCGCAGGGCTTCCCAGGCTTCCTGGGGCAAAAGGCCCTCGGACAGCATATCCTGCTGCAGCTGCACTTCCGCCATGCGCCCCGGCACGGCCAGGGTCAAGCGGGTGGGGGTCACGTGCAGGGCGGTGGGCTGGCCCTCGGATGCCTGGATAAAGGCCGCCGCCTCCGCCGCGGTTTTCAGCGTTTCTTCCGTAACGGGCGCTTCCTCTTCCGCCATAGCCTGGGCCGCCGGCGCGTCGGGATTCATTTTTTCCAGCCGCCCCGCAATGCCGTTCAGCTGGTATTTGCGCAGGGCGGGCAGGCCGTCGGCCATGTGGGAGGCGTCAAAGGCGTTTAAATGAAATTCAATGGGCGCGGTGGGGCGGATGGTGGCCAGGTCCTTGCTGAAGCGGGCCAATTCCGCGTTGTCCCGCACCTTTTCGCCCAGCTTGCCCTTGATTTCGTCCCCGTGGGCCAGCACGTTTTCCAAATTGCCGTATTCATTGAGCAATTTCAGCGCCGTCTTTTCTCCCACGCCCGGAATGCCGGGAATGTTGTCGCTGGCGTCGCCCATCAGGCCTTTCCAGTCCGTCACCTGCTCCGGGGTGACGCCGAAATATTCCTTCACTCCCGCCGCGTCAAACAGGGTGCTTTCCGTGATGCCCTTTCGGGTAAACAGCACCTGGGTGCCGCCGCCCACCAGCTGCAGGGCGTCCCGGTCGCCGGTGAGCAGCACGCAGTCCAGCCCGCTTTCCCGGCATTTAAGGGAAAGCGTGCCCAAAATATCGTCGGCCTCGTACCCCTCCGCCGTCAAAACGCCCAGCTTCATTTCCGCCAGAATTTCTTTGATGATGGGAAACTGCGGCTTCATTTCCTCCGGCATGGCCCGGCGCCCCGCCTTGTAATCGGCGTAGGCCGTGTGGCGGAAGGTGGGCACAGGCAGGTCAAAGGCCACGGCGATGTACCGGGGCGACAAATCCTGCACCGCCTTGAGCAGCATGGATAAAAAGCCATGCACGGCGTTGGTGTAAATGCCGTTTGAATCCATCAGGGGCAGGGCATGGAAGGCCCGGTGCATCAGGCTGTTGCCGTCCACGGCCAAAAGCGTTTCCCGCATTCGTTCGTCACCTCATCTATCCGGCGTTTTCCCCGGCATATTGATTCTATTGTAGTATAACACAGCGAAAGCCAAATGAAAAGAAACTGCTTCAAAATTGTTTCGGAATTTTTACAATTCTGCAATTGAAGCCTGAAGGGCGGCGCCGGATGCAAAAAATAAACGTTTTCTTTCCGGCGAAAATCGTGTATAATGAAAAAGCGGTCAAAAGCCGTCATTATTTGCCACATATACGGGAGTTGAGCCGCATGAAGCTGCTTTCCATTGCGATCCCCTGCTACCAGTCCCAGGACTACATGGCCCACGCCATCGAATCGCTGCTGCCCGGCGGCGGCGAGGTGGAAATTCTGGTGGTGGACGACGGTTCGCGGGACGAAACCGCCCGGATCGCCGATGACTACGAGCGGCGTTATCCGGGCATTGTGCGGGCCATTCACAAGGAAAACGGCGGCCACGGCGACGCGGTGATGGCGGGCCTGAGGAACGCCACGGGCCTGTATTTCAAGGTGGTGGACAGCGACGACTGGGCCGACGCGGAGGCCTATCCCCAGGTGCTCAGCACCCTGCGTTCCTTTGCCGACGGCTCCATTGATATGCTTATCAGCAATTATATTTACGATAAGGCGGGCGCGCGCCATAAGCACGTGATGAGCTACCACCACGCCCTGCCCCGAAACCGGGTGTTCGGCTGGGAGGAGACCCGCCGTTTCCGCAAGGGCCAGTATATCCTGATGCACTCCGTCATTTACCGCACCCAGCTTTTGCGCTCCTGCGGGCTGGACCTGCCCAAGCACACCTTCTATGTGGACGAATTGTACGTGTACGTGCCGCTGAAGGACGTGCGGAGAATGTATTACCTGGATGTGGATTTTTACCATTACTTCATTGGCCGGGAGGACCAGTCCGTGCAGGAGCAGGTAATGATCCGCCGCATCGACCAGGCCCTGCGGGTGAACCGGCTGCTGGTCAGCCAGGTGGACCCCTATGCCGTGGAGGATATTCACAAGCGCCGGTACATGCTGAATTTCCTGGAAATCGTCACCACGGTGTCCTCCGTGCTGCTCACCAAGAGCGGAACGGAAGAAAACCTGCAAAAGAAAAAAGAGCTGTGGGACTATATCCGCTCCACCAATCCCGCCGTGTACCGCACCCTGCGCCGCCGGCTGCTGGGCCGCCTGGTCCATTTGCCGGGCAAGCCGGGCCGGGTTATGATCGTGGGCGGCTACAAGCTTGCCCAGAAAATTTTCGGTTTCAATTGACCCCGGCGCTTCCTTGATGTATAATCTTTCTGCCGCAAAGGCCGCGGACCCAGGTGCCGGGCATGAGGGCGAGCAGGCGGCGGCGATACGAATATTTTCCTTGCGGGCAGGGATGCGTCCGGGCCCAAGAGCGGAAGGAGGCAGAAAAACTTTTTGGGGCGCATGGCGGCATCGTCATGCTTTTCTTTTTGTGGGAGGTGTTCTTAAATGGAAGAACGCATCGGCTTCATCGGTATCGTCATAGAGGATATGGCCCAGGCCAATCGCGTGAACCAGGTGGTGGGCCAATACCAGGAGATCGTTACCGGCCGCATCGGCGTGCCGGACCACGAACGAAACATGGCTGTGATAGGCCTGCTCATCCGCGGGGACGATATGAAGGTGGGCGCTTTGACGGGCAAGCTGGGCAATATCCCCGGCGTGCAGGTAAAAAGCGCCATGACGAAAAAGTAAAAAAAATTGGAGGAACGAAAACATGAAAAAAATCATTAAGCTTTTGGCCGTGCTTTTGCTGGCCGTATCCCTGCCCTTTGTGTGCGCCGCTGAAAACAGCGGGGAAGCCACGCCCGTGCGCGTGGCCGCTTTGAAGGGCCCCACCGGCATGTCCGTGGCCCATATGATGACGGAAAACGACGGCACCTACGAATTCACCCTGGCCGCCGCTCCCGCGGAGGTGAACGCCCTGGTCATCTCCGGCCAGGTGGACATCGCCTCCGTGCCCATCAACGTGGGCTCCGTGCTCTACAATAAGACCGAGGGCGGCGTGAAGGCCCTGGCGCTGACCACCCGCGGCATGCTGTACCTGCTGGAAAAGGGCGATACCATCCACTCCGTGGCGGACCTGGAGGGCAAAACCATCCTGTACGCCGGCCAGGGCGCTACCCCGGAATACGTGACCGAATATATCCTGGCCGCCAACGGCGTGAGCGCCACCCTGGAAACCGAAGCGGAGCATGCCGCCGTGGCCTCCAAGGCCATTGAGGGCCTGGCGGACCTGGTGCTGCTGCCGGAACCCCAGGTGACCAATGTGCTCATGAAGAACCCCGATTTCCGCATTGCCCTGGACATTACCGAGGAATTTGCCGCCGCCGCGAAGAAGAACGGCTTTGAGAACGCCCAGCTCTCCATGAGCGTGGTCATCGCCCGGAAGGAATTCGCGGAAGCGCACCCGGACCAGGTGGCGGCCTTTATGGACGCGCTGAAAGCCTCCATCGCCTTCGCCAATGAAAACGTGGCCGACGCCGCCCAGGAAATTGCCGCGCTGGAAATTATTCCCGCCGCCAAGGTGGCCGAAAAAGCGCTGCCCTCCTGCCGCCTGGTGTTCGTTTCCGGCGAGGATATGCAGGCCCAGGCCGCGCCCCTTTATGATATCCTGTTCGCCGCCAACCCCGCCTCCGTGGGCGGCCAGGTGCCGGACGAAGCGTTCTACCTGAAATAAAAGTATTTTTCAAAGCATTTTTCGCGGGAGGGCAAGCGCCCTCCCG
>CAMOHY010000208.1 GCA_946615495.1 uncultured Clostridia bacterium | reverse complement strand
TACAGCTTCCCGTCATGTTTTTTGTGCGCTTTTTTGTTTGCGAGACAGCCCCTTTCTGTTTCGCCGGGCTTTATCCGTTCAAATTTCCCGCGCTTCTTTTTTGAACAGCAGGAACAGCGCCGTGGCGGCAAACCCCACCGAGCAGATCAGGAGCAGGAAGGTGCTGCCAAAGGATTGCAAAATCACCCCGGCCAGCACGGCGGCGATGGGCGTCAGCCCCTGGGAAAGAACATTGATGATGCTGGACACCTTGCTCAGTTTATCCTTTGCGATGATGCGCATCAGCACAGTGTTGAAGGGAATATTGATGAGCGGCAGCAGAAAGCCGACCAACAGCGTTCCCAGGCAGAACAGGAGCAAATAAATATTCAGCGATACCCCACGGTCCACCAGCAGCCAATACCCAGCCGTGAGCAGGAGCATCACCGCCGCCAGCACGCACAGCCACAGCGTCATTCTGGGGCCGCACTTTTCCTCCTGCTTCCGGGCGCTGAGAATGACCGCCCCCACGAGAGAGCTGACGCCGATGAGCATGGTGACGACGGCGGACCACAGTTCCGGCGTTAAAAACGAATCAAAAAGATAGGACGGCGCGCCGGCCACATCCGTTTTCACAAAGTAAGGAATGAAATTGCCGGAAACCGGCGCGAAAAAGAAATTGATGAACAGAATGGCCGCCATCAGCATCATGATCGCTTTCTGCCCCTTCAAATAATCCAGGCCTTCCCGCATATCGGCAAGGGCCAAACGGATGGTCAGCCTTTCTTTGGCGGCATCGTGGGCATAGCGGATGAACATTTCGGACACGCCGGACAGCACATAGCATGCGGCGACGATGGCAAACAGGATGGGAACGGGCAGGGCGGCGTATAAAATGCCCGCCAGCACCACGCCTAATATGGTCTGCAAGGAATTTTTGACGGAAAAATAAGCGTTGGCCTGCTGAAGCTGATCCTGCTCCACAATATGAGGCGGCAGCGCGGAGGACGCCGGAGAAAAAATGCCGCTCACCGCGTTGCCCAATATGCCGGCGGCAAACAAAACGGCAATGCGGGCTTCACTTGCCTGAAACAGCACCAGAAGCAGCGTCGCCAGCGCAATGACGCCGCCTTTCACATAATCGCAGATGTACATGATCTTGGCCTTGTTGAACCGATCGCCCAGCACGCCGCCAACCGGCGTAAAAACAACATAAACGACGCCGCACAGCGCCAGATACAGGCCTTGAAGGAAAGCGTTGTTGCCGCTGAGCTCCAGGATGTAAAAGCTGACGGCAAAGCTGTACAGCATAGCGCCCAATTCAGACACCAGGGCGCCGAAAAAAACGAGCCGGTAATTCCGATTCAAAAAAACGTTGTTTTTGCCGGAAGTATCCTTAAGCATCTACTTTCTCCTCCCGCCACATGGCAGCCAGCGTTTCATCCCTCAGCATGCCGATAACGCACGCCGCGCTTTCTTCGGCTGCGCTGCCGAAGGAGCTCTAAAGCATGACGGCTTCCCCAACCGCGGCAAACCGGACGGCGCGCCGTCAAAGCGCTTGGCCAGCGCCTTCTTCCTTTTTCTGTATATTATACAAAACTGCTTGGGAAAAAGAAAGCTACCGCCAGAACTATACGAACGAAAAGCTTTATACCAGCGGTATATTTTGCGTTTCCACGCTTTGGTAGATTTCCAGCATCGCTTTGGCGTCCTCGGCCATGGTGCCGTGGCATTCGCAGATCACGCGGGGCGCGTAGCCCCGTTCACGCAGCAGCGGCGCCAAATGCTCAAACCGGGGGCCGTATTTTTCCTCGGCAAAGGTGCGGTGGCGTTTTTCCCCGGCGGCAGTAAATTCGATGGTGGAAAAATGAATGTGCATGGAACGGGCGCGGTCCAAGCCCAGGGCGGCTTCAATTGCATCCAGAACAGAAGCAAAATCCTCCTCACGGTTCAGCGCTCCCTGGCCCAGGGCGTGAAGATGGGCAAAATCGATGCAGGGAATGAGCCGCTCATCCATTAGGCAGAACCCCAGCGTTTCCTTAAGATCGCCGATCTGGCTTTTTCGGCCCATGGTTTCCGGGCAAAGATGAATGTGGGAAAGCCCCAAATCATCCAGCCGGCGGTAGGCCTCCTTGAGCCCCTCCCGGCAGTTTTGCAGCGCTTCCTCCCGCTCAAGCTTCATCAGCGCGCCCACATGCACCACCACCCGGTCGCCGCCCAGGCGGCAAACCAGCCGGGCGCTGTCCGTAATGTAGCGGAAAGAAGCCTCCCGCTTTTCCCGGTCCGGATTGGCCAGGTTGATAAAATAAGGGGCGTGGGCGCTGACGGCGATATCGTTTTCGCGGGCGCAGCCCGCAATTTTTTCCGCCATTTCTTCCTTCAGGCTCACGCCCCGGCCAAAGGAATATTCATAGGCGGAAAGGCCCATGGCCCTAAGCCAGGCCGGGGCCTGCCAGCTGGCCTTGTAGCCCTGGGCGTAAAAGGATTCGGAATTGCCCGCCGGGCCGAAACGGATCATGGCATTCTCCCCTTCCCCCTGGCGTAAACGCCGGTAAGCAGCTCTTTTTCAAATAAATCGGCGTTCGCCAGCCCCGCCTCCCCCGCGGCGCGGGTATCCATAATGGCCTGCTGCTTATCATAGGGCACGGTGACGAGGGTCACGTCAAAGGGCGCCGGCGCCTGGCCCTCCAATTCTCCCCGGAGGATGGCGTACTGCGCCATGGCCACGCCCAGGCCGTTGCCCACGCTGCCGGTGTTGAACAGAATGCCCTTACTGTCCAGAATGCGCGTGCCCTGGCGGTGCACATCGGCATAGCCTACCACATCAAAGTCCGGCAGGAAATAGGGAGACAGCACGTCGGCCGGCTCATGGGTATAATACGGCAGGGGCATAATGGGCCTGCCGTGGAATAGGCGCAGCTTCCGCCCCGAAATAAGGCCGTGATATTCCAGCGGAAACTCCGTCAGCATTTTCAGCCGTTTTTCCCCCAGCTGCGCGTAATAAAACGCATCCTTGGGAAACATTTTTTTGCCAATGCCCTCATCCCAGTTGCCCTGCAAAATAAATTCGCACCGGCTCAGGGCCCAATCGAAGGTTTCGGCGGAGGACGGGCCTTTGCCCACCACGTCGCCCAGACACCAGATTTTTTCGATGCCGCGGGCGCGGATATCCCGGTCCACCGCCTGAGTGGCGGGCCAATTGCCGTGCAAGTCGGCCACCAAAGCGATCTGCGTCATCATGCGCCGCAAGCCTCCACGAACGCGTTGAACAGGGCCTGGGCCTCCGGATAACGGTCGCTCAGGGATTCGGGATGCCACTGCACGCCCAGCACAAATTTTTTGCCTGGCATTTCCACGCCCTCAATAAGCCCATCCCCGGCCCTGGCGTTTACGGCCAGGCCTTTCCCCGGCCTTCTCACCGCCTGGTGATGGCGGCTGTTTACCTCCAGCCGGGTAAGCCCCGTGATGCTATGCAGCAGCGAGGCTTCCTCCACGATCACCCTATGCACCTGGTCGCGGGGCGCCTCGTAGCGCGGATGCTTGATTTCTTTTCCGAACTGTTCTTCAATGTCCTGGTACATATCGCCGCCCAGCACGCAGGAAAGCACCTGATGGCCCCTGCAGATACCCAAAATAGGCATATCCTTTTCCAGCGCCCAGCGGCACAGGGCAAATTCCATTTCATCCCGCCGGGGCGCGGTTTCCCCGCAGCAGGGCCGCTTTTCCTCCCCGTACATTTCGGGCCCCACGTCCGCCCCGCCGGTGAGCAGCAGGCCGTCGATGCGATTCAGCATTTCTTTTAGCGCCGCCTTTTCCCCCGTCAGCGGCAGCAGCACCGGCAGCGCCCCCGCCCGGAACACTGCGTCCAAATAATCCTGATTTACCGTGATGCGTCCATCCTCACTCTGGGAAGGCGTCACGCCAATCCATCGCATATGCTTTTCATCCTCTCTCATTATTCGGCTTCCATAATATAGCCGGGACGGTGAATTGTCAAGAAAAAACGGGAGCATGTCCTCCGCAACGGACACGCTCCCGTTTATTTTTTCAATCAGTAGGTTTCCTGAAGCTCAATGTTCTTGTAGCGCTTCAGGCCGGTACCGGCAGGAATGAGCTTGCCGATAATGACGTTTTCCTTCAGGCCCAGCAGCGGGTCCACCTTGCCCTTGATGGCGGCCTCGGTGAGCACGCGGGTGGTCTCCTGGAAGGAAGCGGCAGAGAGGAAGGAGTCCGTCGCCAAGGAGGCCTTGGTGATGCCCAGCAGAATGCGCTTGGCGATGGCCGGGCGGCCGCCTTCCATAATGGTCTTTTCGTTGGCCTGTTCAAACTCGTAAATATCCACCAGGCCGCCGGGCAGCAAATCGGTGTCGCCCGCGTCCTCAATGCGGACCTTCCGCAGCATCTGACGCACGATGACCTCAATATGCTTATCGGCGATTTTAACGCCGGAGGAATAGTAGGCGCTCAATACCTCTTTCAGCAGGTATTCCTGCACGGCCCGCACGCCCAGAATGCGCAGCAGATCATGGGGATTCACGCTGCCTTCAATCAGCTCAGCGCCGGCAGGCACCACGTCGCCGTCGGCCACCTTCAGCCGCGCGCCGTAGTGAATCTGGTACACCTTCTTTTCGTTGGGGTCCTCTTCGCTGGTGATAACGATTTCCCGCTTCTTTTTGCTTTCCACCACCTGCACCTTGCCGGCAATTTCGGCCAGGGTAGCGTCGCGCTTGGGCTTGCGGGCTTCAAACAGTTCTTCCACGCGGGGAAGACCCTGGGTGATATCGTCCGCGGAAGCAACGCCGCCGGAGTGGAAGGTACGCATGGTCAGCTGGGTGCCGGGTTCGCCGA
>CAMOHY010000207.1 GCA_946615495.1 uncultured Clostridia bacterium | reverse complement strand
AAAGACTGCTTGCAGACTTTCGATGGCAGAGCATCGACTTTGTCGATGCTCTGAGGCGCCTGCCCAAAAGCAGGCGCCTTTTGCGTTAAATAATTTGATTACTTGATCTGGGTTTCGCTGCCGCGGGGAGCGGCGTAGTCGGTGATAGAGCCGTTGAGCACATCCTTGACGTAAGCCATTACAGCTTCGTCCATGGGGATGCCGGTGTCAAAGCCGCTGCCTTCGTTGTAGGCGCGGGCAAAGGCGTTGTAGGTGTCGCCGCCGGCGGCGCAGAAGTTATTGGTCACCACAGCGTAGGTGGCGGTGGGATCAAAGTCCTGCCCGTTGATCTTTTCGATGGTGACGCGCCGGATGGAAGCGGGCTTAAAGTAGCTGCCTTCCTTGCCGTTCAGGGTGTACACTTCTCCCTGATCGAATTCCTTGGTGGTATCCAGGGTCCAGGTGATGCCGCTGGTCTGCGGATAGCCGCCCACAGGATTGGGGGTGCAGAAGGTGGAAGCTTCCAGCACTTCCAGCAGTTCTTCGCCGGTGACATAGACCACAGCCACGGTGTTGCCAAAGGGCAGCACGGTGTTGATATCCTTCATGGTCACATCGCCCGCGTTGATGGAGGCGCGGATGCCGCCGCCATTGGTGATGCCCACCACCTGGCTGGGCTCAAGCTGCTCGATGCCGCCTTCCTTGATGACGGACCAAACCATGGCGTCGGTAATCAGATCGCCCAGGTTGGTTTCTTCGGTGCGGTTGCCGGGAGCCTTTTCGCCGTTGAGGTCCACTTCGGAGGTGGCGAACACAGCGTTGTATTCAGCGTCCACAGCGTCCATGATTTCCTTGGCCTTGGCAGCCACGGCTTCGTCCTTGATGAGCCAGGCGGTGTTGACCAGGAAGTTGTCCTCGATCTTCTTGGTTTCGTTGTCAATCACGATTACGCCCACATAGGCGAACTTGGTGCCGGTGGACTGGATGGGCTCACCGTTTTCGCCCTCGGTCATCACCGTGTGGGAATGGCCGTCGATCACGAAATCAATGCCGTTCACATGGTTCAGCAGGTCGATGGAGCGGTAGCCATTGGCGGCGGATTCCTTATCCACGCCCAGATGGCACAGGCCGATCACCAGGTCCACCTGATCGCGCACGGCGTCCACGGAGGCCTGCACGCAGGTATACAAATCGTTAAAGGTGGTGAAATGGATTTCCTTGATGAGGCCGGGGTTCACCTTGGTGGCGGTTTCGGGGGTTTCCACGCCGATGAAGGCCACCTTCAGGTAGGGCTCGGCTTCGGGATCATCCTGGGGAACGAAATTCACGATCACGCCGGAATCCAGAATAGCTTCGCCGGTTTCGTCCACGATCACATTGGAGCAGATGGTTTTGAATTCAGCCTTGGTCAGGTTTTCCAACAGCTGGGCATAGCCGAAATCGAATTCATGGTTGCCCAGGGTGACAACGTTGTAGCCGGCGGCGTTCATCATGTCGATGGCGGCAGCGCCTTGGTTGGTGGACACATAGATAGTGCCCTGGCTGAAGTCGCCGGCGTCGGCCACCAGCACTTTTTCAGCGCCCATGTTGGTGAACAGCCTGCGCAGGGTGGGAATGTAGGCATAGCCGTCCAGCGCGCCATGCACGTCGTTGGAATGGAGAATGACGGTCTTGCCGGTGTAATCGGCGTTGAGCAGCTTGGTCAGCGCGGCCACCTGGCCTTCCAGATCGGCGGCATTGTCGGTAGCGGCGGCCAGGGCCTTTTCCGCTTCTTCCTTTTCGCTGTTGAGCGCGGCGATCTGGGCTTCCACTTCCTCGGCCACGGCGGCGGCGGCGGCTTCCGCTTCTTCCTTGGCGGCGGCCACGGCTTCGTCCTTGGCGGCAGTCAGCTCAGCCACCTTGGTTTCCAGTTCTTCCTTAGCGGCGGTCAGGGCGGCTTCCGCTTCTTCCTTGGCGGCGGCCAGGGCGGCTTCGCCGTCGTTCTTGGCGGCGGTCAGGGCAGTTTCGGCCTCATCCTTGGCAGCGGCCAGGGCGGCTTCCGCTTCCTCCTTGGCGGCGGTCAGGGCGGCTTCGCCGTCGTTCTTAGCGGCGGTCAGGGCAGTTTCCGCATCGTTTTTCGCAGCGGTCAGCGTATCCACCTGCTTTTGCAGATCGCCCTTCTGGGAAACGGTAACAATACCGAATGCCAGAGCGATAACAAGCAGAACGCCCAGCAGAATGCTAAGTTTCTTCATTGTTCTCTCTCCTTTTGTTAGTATTTTTGCGGAGTCAAGCATATTATAGCAAATTCGCGGCGGAATTGCAATCACGTACGGGCAGGATTTCTGGTCTCCCCTTTTTCTGAAGGGCCTGGTCTTTTCTAATTTGCGCGGCGGAAAAAGCGTTAAATCATCCGCCCGTACACGCTGTCCTCCGGTTCAGAATTGGGAATGGGCACCGCGCCCACGCATTTAGCATAAAACTCCTTGGCCCCGCCGCACCAGCCGATGGCGGCGTAGCCATAGCCATCCCAGGCCATGGCGTGCAGGCAATGGAGCAGCAGGGCCTTGCCCACGCCGCTGCCCCGCTCCCCTTCCTCCACCCCAATGGGGCCGAAAAAGCCCTTGGCAGTGGCGTCATAGCAGGCGAAGCCCGCCAAACGTCCCTCCCGCACGGCGATAAAGCAGGCGTTGGGCTGAAAATTCAAAGCCATGGCGCATTCGTCCACCCAATGGGGAAAATTCCGGGCCACAAAATCCAAAATCTTCTGCCTGTCCGGCGGCAGCGCGCGCACCACGCGCACCCCTTCCGGCACGGCGAGGGCAGGCAGGCGGTTTAAATTCACCAGCATATCCATATAAATCGCTCCTTTTCTCATAAAACAATGGACTTTTCTTTTTTTATTTTACCATGCCCTTTTTCCGTTGTCCACCCAATTCCACTTTTCTTTTCCCAAGCGGAACATATTTTGCGAAAAAATTGTAAAAAATGAAAAATATCTTGCGAAAAAGTCAATTTTCATTGTATACTGGGAACGAATTTTGTCCTTGATTTTTTACAGCGGAGGAAGAAGCAATGAAACGCATTTTCGCGCTGCTGGCCGCCCTGGCGCTGCTCTGCGGCATGGTTTCTTTTGCGGTGGCAGAGGATATTACCTATACCGGCGTCATCACCGGCGGCAGCCTGCACCTGCGGCGGGAGCCCAGCAGCAGCGCCAAAGTGATCCAAACCTATAAAGCGGGCACCGAGGTGCAGATTTTGGAAAACGACGGCACCTGGTGCAAGGTGCAGGTGGGCAAAAACATGGGCTATATGATGGCGGAATTTTTGGACATCAAGCCCAACTATCCCCACCTGGGCTGGGGCAAAACGGCGGACGACGGCACGGTGGTCAACGTGCGGGCCGGCGCCGGAGCCACCTTTCCCGTGGTTTACAAGGCCATGAGCGGCTGCGCCTTTGAATTGATTGAGGAGGCGGGCGGCTGGTACCGCGTGCGCACCGGCAGCCAGTTCGGCTACGTGGAAAAGGACAAAATTCAAACGCTTTCCGGGGATTTTGAACTGGCCTTCTCCATCGACGATACCACCTCGGCCATTACGGCGTCCTCCCTGCAAACCGCCGTGCGGGAATACGGCAGCCCCAAGTCCATCGTGCGCTCCGAAGGAGATTTTACGTATTCCCTCACCTATCCGGAAACCGGCGTGGCGGCGGCGGACGCGGCGCTTTCCGCCTGGACCCAGGGCATGCTGCGCGCCTTTGAAGCGGATCAAAAGCAAAACCATCCCGCCGAAAAAGCCAGCTGCGCCGTGGAATACCAGTCCATCAGCCTGGATTCCCGGTATCACAGCGTGCTGCTCATAGCGGAATATAAGGTGGGCGGCCTGAAAGCGGAAGCCGTTCTGGCCCTGAACATCGATTCTCAGGAAGGCGCGGTGCTGGACAACGAAAGCCTGTTTTCCGCCAATGAAAACCGGGCGCTGTTCTGCCTGGAAAGCGCCGCCTCCAAATTGATTCCCAAGCCCACCGACGGCTACGCCTCCGCGCCGGACAAAACCTGGCTCAAGTACGCCGCCCTGGCCCACGACGGGGTGCAGCTTTATCTGCCCGCCGGGCTCTACATTCCCCAGGGCTGGGGCACCCGGAGGCTGACGCTGCGCTACACCCAGGTAGCCGAGTGCATGCCCCTTTCCTCCGATACGCTGGACAGCTTCCTGCGGGTCATCGACCCTTCCCAGCCCATGATCGCCCTCACCTTTGACGACGGCCCCTCCGAGTATACGGACCGGATTTTGAACGTGCTGCTGGAATACGACGCGCGGGCCACCTTCTGCGTCATCGGCAACAAGGTGAACCTGTTTCCCGACGTGCTCAGGCGCACGGTGGCGGGCGGCAACGAAATTGCCTGCCACACCTGGAGCCACCCCAATTTGACCAACCTGTCCGCCGCCAAGGTGCGCTACCAAATTGAAAGCACCGTCAACGCCGTCCGGGATATTACGGGGTACGAGGTCAAGGTGCTGCGTCCCCCCTACGGCAAGCACAATAAAACGGTGCGCAGCATCTGCGCCGAAATGGACATTGTGATCGCCCATTGGGAGCTGGACACCAGGGACTGGAGCAGCCGCAACACCAACAAGGTCTATAACGCCATTATGAAGGGCACCAAAAACGGCTACATCATCCTCTGCCACGACCTGTATGCCACCACCGCCGCCGCCGTGGAAAAGGCCATTCCGGAATTGATCGCCAAGGGCTACCAGCTGGTAACAGTGTCGGAGCTGCTCTCCTTCCACAAGGACGGGGCCACCCCCGGCAAGGTATATAACCGGGTAGACCCGGAAAACATCGTCACAGGCCAATAAAAAAGCGCTCCGCTTGGGCAGGAAAAAATGATTTCCTGCCCCATTTTTTACAATTTTTGG
>CAMOHY010000206.1 GCA_946615495.1 uncultured Clostridia bacterium | reverse complement strand
CGGTGTGGCAGTTCGGCTCCTCCATGCTGATCTTCCTGTCCTCCTTAAAGCAGATTCCCCGTGAGCTGTACGAGGCGGCGGATGTGGATGGAGCCTCCAAGCTCCATCAGTTCTGGACCGTCACCCTGCCCCTGCTGACCCCCACCATCTTCTTTAACCTGGTGCAGCAGACGATCAACTCCTTCCTGGCGTTTACCCAGAGCAAATTGATTACCAACGGCGCGCCCCGGAACTCCACCCTGTTCTATACCGTGTATCAGTACAACAAGGCGTTCCCCGCCTCCGGCAAGAGTCAGATGGGCTATGCTTCCGCCCTGGCGTGGATCATGCTCGTCCTCATTTCCCTGGTCACCGCGCTGCTTTTCTGGACCCGGAAAAAATGGGTCTATGACGGTTGAGGAAGGGGATGAGCGCAATGACAACCAAGAAAGTAAATGCCGTTATTTTCCATGTGCTGGTCGCTTTCGGCGGGCTGGTTATGGTGTACCCCCTGCTGTGGATGGTGCTTTCCTCTTTTAAGCCCACCGAGCTGGTGCTGCCCACCTCCCGGCAGCTGATTCCCACCCAGTGGACGCTGGATAACTATGTGAACGGCTGGAAGGGCTTTATGGGCTACACCTTCGGCACCTTCTTCCTCAATTCCTTTATCATTTCCTTCTCCGCCACCTTCGGCACCCTGATTTCCTCCGCGTTCGTGGCTTACGCGCTGCAGCGGCTGGAATTCAAGGGCAAGAAGCTGCTGTTCACCCTGGTGCTGAGTACCATGATGCTGCCCGCTCAAATTCTGATGATCCCCCAGTTCATGTGGTACCGCCATTTGAATTGGGTGGGCACCTACTTCCCCATGATCCTGCCCTATTTCTTCGCTATCCAGGGCTTCTTCGTGTACCTGATTATGAACTTCATCGGCGGCATTCCCAAGGATCTGGATGAATCGGCCAAGATCGACGGCTGCTCCTACTACGGCACCTTCTTCCGCATCATCCTGCCTCTGATCGTGCCCGCGCTGGTCACCTCGGCCATCTTTTCCTTCATCTGGCGCTGGGACGATTACCTGTCCGCCCTGCTGTACGTGAACCGCGCCAGCATGCGCCCTGTGGCCCTGGCCCTGCAATTGTTCAGCGACCCGTCCTCCGGCTCGGACATCGGCTCCACCCTGGCCATGTCCACCCTGTCCATCGTGCCCGCCACCATCATCTTCCTCATCTTCCAAAAGAGCCTGGTGGAAGGCATCGCGACAACAGGCATCAAGGGTTAATTGCTTCCTATGGGCTGCGGCAAGCAGCCCTTTTTTCAAAGAATTTTTTACCAAGGAGGGAACCCATGGCTTTTCTGAATTGCCACATCTACAGCCACGCGCTCTACAGCAACATCAGCTTTAACATCTGCCTGCCCACGCCGACCAGTGGCGACGCGGTCAACTACGCCACCTTAAAACGCGATTACGGGTATGAGGACGGCCTTCCCGTCGCGTATCTTCTGCACGGCATGTATGGCGACGCCAACTCCTGGACGCGCTTTTCCAATGTGGACCGGTACGCTCAGGATCGCCGCATGGCGGTCGTCACCTGTTCGGCAGGCAACAATTTTTATCAGAATATGCCGGACGGCCTGGCCTATGAAACCTTTTTTACCAAGGAATTGCCTGCCTATATCTGCGCGCTGTTTCCCGTGTCATCCAAGCGGGAGGATACCTTTATCGGCGGCTTTTCCATGGGCGGCTACGGCGCGTGGCATTTGGCGCTTGCCGCTCCGGAGGTGTACGGAAAAGCCGCCAGCATGTCCGGCGCGCTGGACATTGTGTCGCTCTATCAGGACGCGAAAAAAAGCGCGCTGCCCTCGCCCTTCCATTGGAACGCGATCTTCGGCGATCCCGAAGCGCTGGAAGGCAGCGGCAGCGATTTGTTTGCGCAGTATCAAAAATGCGTGGAAAAAAACTGCGTGCCCGCGTTGTATCAAGCCTGCGGAACCGAGGATTTTCTGTACCACATGAACCTGAAAGCGCGGGACCGCCTCCGTGCGATGGGCTGCGGCCTGACGTACGCCGAAGGCCCCGGCGCGCACGATTGGAACTTCTGGGACCGGGAAATTCCCCATGTGCTCGATTGGTTCATGAAGGATCGGGAAAAAGCCCACAGCAGCGCGATTATGGGCTGATGAACTTTTGCGTCTTTTTTCCTCTTTCTTAGCTGAAAAAACGCAGGTAAAATAAAACCGCTGCCCGGCAAGCGCCGGACAGCGGAAAAAACGAAAAGCGATCAGTAGGCCATGGCCACAATCAGGCCGCCCATCCCGTTGCCGTCCATGTTATCCACGGACACGCTGACATCCCTGGCCGCGCGGGACACGTTCACGGTGGCGCCGCCGCCGGTGTAATCCTCGGTGCGGATAATTTCATACTTAAGCACGCCGTTTTCGTACACCGCAATGTGGGGATGGGCCATCAAGTATTCGATGTAATCCTCCATGCAGAAATTCATAATGTGCATTACCGCGGCGTTGGCCCGGCCCACATAGCGGTAAATGCTCAGCTTGGCGCTTTGGCCGGTTTTGTAGGATTTGTCCGTTACGGTGCTGTTGGGATAGCCCTGCACGGGGAAGCGGAAAATGATGCCGTATTCCCAGCTGTGCTCCACCAGCCAATCGGACTGAGGCAGCTCATGGAATTTTTTATCCATGATGGGATCGCCCTTGGCGTAGCGGCCCATGCGGAAGGCCAGGCCGGATTCGTATTCACTGGTGCCGGGCGCGCTGTAGCCTTCGGAAATCACCTTGGCGGTCAGGGCGTCGCCGGAGAACCGGTCGGCATACTTGGCGGCTTCGGTGTTGAAAAGCTGTTCCTGCGTTTCCCTCAGGCGGTAGCCCTCTTCCACGTTATAGTGCTCCAGCCCCGCGGCTTTGGCGTCGGACAGCATTTGCCCCAGCGCGGAAATGGCGGGGGAGAGCAGCCGCACGCTGCTGCTGGCGGTGGCGATGGTCTTGTCCGTGGCGTGCACGCCCAGGAATTCGCTTTCGGCCAGATCAGCGGGCACCGCATGCCAGCGGTTCACCAGCAGCATGCCGCCGGAAATGAGCTCCTGACGGGTGGCGGAATAAGTGGTGGTGTTGGTGAGGGGATAGGTGCTCAGGTCCAGCACATCCCAGCCGTCCTGCTTGGGAGTGGGCCATTCAATGGCTTCGCCCTGGGCGGCCTTTTCCTGCTCCTCCGCCTTAGCCTGGCGGTATTGCGCCTCCAGCCGTTCATTTTCCTGCTGGGCCAGGGCGGCGTTTTCCGCTTCCTGGGCCTTGATGGACTGGTCAAGCAGCATGTAACCTGCGCCGCAGATCACCGTGAGCACGAAGAGCACGATCAGAATGCGCACAAGCTTGCCGTAGGCGTCTCCATTGCGCTTTTTTGCCATAATCCTTCACCTTCCGTAGGCGCGTGAGCGCCAAAATTGCTATCGTAGAGAAGAATGCTATTTCTTCTCTTTAATTTATATCAAAAATATTACGAAATGTCAATCTTTTTTAAAAAAGAAAAGGCTCTTTTTTAAGAAAGAGCCAAATTTGTTACATTTTTTTGCTTCGGTCACGCCTGGTCCGGGGCGTCCAGCAGCTGCATAGCGGCGGCCAGGGTCTGGCCGATGGGCTGGCTGATGCACAGGTCGGCCCGATAATCCATGGAGGTGGGCGAACGGTTGATGATGGCCAGCGGGCCGGAATAGGCCTCCACAAAGCCCGCGGCGGGATAAACGGCCAGAGAGGTGCCGCCGATGATGAGCAGATCGGCCCGCGCGATAGCGTCCAGCGCCTCCTCGATGGCTCCGGTGGGAAGCTGCTCGCCGTAGAGCACTACATCCGGCTTGATGACGCCGCCGCAGGCGCAGCGGGGAACGCCGGAAGAATGGAGAATGGTTTCCAGCCCGAATTTGCGGCCGCAGCGGGTGCAGGAATTGCGCAGCACGGAGCCGTGAAGCTCCACCACCTTTTTGCTGCCCGCCGCCTGGTGCAGCCCGTCGATATTCTGGGTGATAACGGCGGACAGGATGCCCCGTTTTTCCAATTCCGCCAGGGCCAGGTGGGCGGGATTGGGCCGGGCGTCGGGGAAGAGCATCTTTTTGCGGTAAAATTCGTAAAATTCATCGGTGCGGCGGAGAAAAAACTCATGGCTCAGAATGGTTTCCGGAGGATAGCGCCACTGCTGGTTATACAGCCCGTCGGTGCTGCGGAAATCCGGGATGCCGCTTTCGGTGGACACGCCGGCGCCGCCGAAAAAAACGGCCCGCCGGGCGCGGCGCAGCATTTGGGCCAGGGCAAGCTGCTCCGGGGTGTGGGAAGAAGCGTTCATGCGGGTCCCTCCTTTTGTGCATATTATGACGCGGAAAACGAGGCTTGTCAAGAAAAAACGGCCCATTTGGTGCAAAATAAACCAACGAATACAATTGTTGCACGAATAAAAGCCATAATATTTGTTAGATTTTCAGGATGGTCAAGCGGAGGAAAAACATGTATAATAGAGGCACCTGGAAGGGAGGGGCAAACGCGCCTCCCCCTCAGACGAAATTACAAGAAGAATGGTGAAGGAGGATTCATTCATGAGCAGCGTATCTCTGCAACACATCTACAAAGTCTATGCCGGTGGCGTTACCGCCGTAAGCGATTTCAACCTGGAAATTGAGGATAAGGAATTTATCGTTCTGGTCGGCCCCTCTGGCTGCGGTAAATCCACCACCCTGCGCATGGTCGCCGGTCTGGAAGAAATCTCCGATGGCGAACTTTACATCGGCGATAAGCTGGTGAACGACGTCGCCCCCAAGGACCGCGACATCGCCATGGTGTTCCAGAACTACGCTCTGTATCCTCATATGACTGTTTATGATAACATGGCGTTCGGCCTGAAGCTGCGCAA
>CAMOHY010000205.1 GCA_946615495.1 uncultured Clostridia bacterium | reverse complement strand
GGTCGGTGTGCATCAGGTCGTTATCAATGGTTTTGGGCACGCCCATGAACCGGATATCCGAGCCGACGCGCTTGCCGTATTGGGCCAGCTTGTTGATGGTGTCCATGCTGTCGTTGCCGCCGATATAGAAGAACCACTGAATATCCAGCTTTTTGAGGATCGCGAACAGCTTTTCGTAGGTCGCCTCGTCCGCCTCCGGGTCGGGCAGCTTATAGCGGCAGGAGCCCAGGAAGGCAGAGGGCGTGCGCTTGAGCAATTCGATATCGATAAAGGAATGCAGCCGTTCCGTCAAATCACAAACCTTTTCCTCCAGCAGGCCCTGGATGCCGTGGAGCATCCCGTACACGTGCTTTGCGCCCCGCATCTGGCTGGCCTGAAACACGCCCACCAGGCTGGAATTGATAACCGAGGTGGGGCCGCCGCTCTGGCCGACGATCGCATTTGCCATGGAAAGATCATCCTCCCGTACTATATTTGTCAGTAAAAATAGAAAATTGGGGCGTTGTTTTTCCGAATAACACCATTTTACTTGGTTTTCATCCGCTTGTCAATGCCCTTTGCGCCATTGACAGGCCTTCGCTTTGGGCTTACAATATTCCCGGAACCTTTTTCCCCCAGCTTTTACGGAGGATAAAACCGGCATGGAACGCATCATCGCCTTCGACGTGGAAACGCCCAACAGCTTTAACGACCGTATGAGCGCCATCGGCATTGCCGTGATCGAAAACGGGCGCATCCGGCGCACCTTTTACACCCTGGTGAACCCGGAAACGCATTTTGACGCCTTCAACATCGCCTTAACCGGCATTTCGCCCCAGCAGGTGCTTTCCGCCCCCACCTTTCCCCAGCTTTGGGAGCGCATCGGGGCCTTTATGCAAAGCGGGCTGCTGCTGGCCCACAACGCGCCCTTCGATATGCGGGTGCTGGCCTGCTGCCTGGCGGATTACGGCATTCCCTGTCCCCCCTGCCTGCCTTACGCCTGCACCGTGCAAATGGGCCGCAGGTGCTATCCCCAATTGCCCAACCACAAGCTGGACACCCTGTGCCGGGCGCTTCAAATTCCCCTCAATCATCACCAGGCGGACAGCGACAGCCGGGCCTGCGCCCAGCTGCTGCTGAATTATTTGGAAAAGGGCCTGCCGCTGGAGCCCTTCAAACGCATGTACGATATGAAACGGCTGTGTACGCTGCGGCCATAAACACTTAGAAAGGAAATGAACAGCATGAAATTAGCCGAAGCCCTGCTGGAACGCGCCGAATTGCAAAAGCGCCTGGCCCAGCTGGATTCCCGCCTGCAAAAAAACGCCCAGGTGCAGGAGGGCGATTCCCCCGCCGAGGACCCCCAGGCCCTGCTGAACGAACAGGAGCAAATGGCGTCCCGGCTGGAATACCTGATTACCCGCATCAATTTGACCAACGCCGCCGTTACAATCGCCGGCGAGCCCCTCACCGCCCTGCTTTCGCGGCGGGACGTGCGCCGCATCCAATTGCAGCAGCTGCGGGATTTCCTCAGCGCCGCCTCCAACCTGTACGACCGGGCGCGGATGAGCGAAATCCGCATCCGCAGCGCCGTCAACGTGGCGGACATGCAAAAGGAGCTGGACCAAAAATCCAAGGCCTTCCGGGAATTGGACGCCCGCATCCAGGAAGCCAACTGGACAAACGAGCTCATCGAATGATTTTTTCTTTTTCCGCGTGACGGTAGCAAAGCGAAGCGGGCGTGATCTCTGATTGGTTGAGAATGAACCAATGCGTTAGACGCGCGGGGGCGCGTATTCTCTTACCCCTTTCCCCCGCACAGCGCACAAACGCAATCTCACTGCGCACCTATATCACCATATCGCCGGTCGCCGCGCCAGGGTGGGATCGGGGCGCACGCGGAATAAGCGGAATAAAATGAAAGCCATCGCAAGTTAGCAATAACTTTGATGGCTTTTTGTTTCATTTTTTATTTGTCCGCCTTTACGGCCACCGCCTCTATTTCCACCAGCGCGCCCTTGGGCAGGGCGGCCACCTCCACGCAGCTGCGGGCGGGCTTGCCGGGAAAATACTTTTCGTATACGGCGTTGAAGGCGGCAAAATCGCTCATGCGCTGTAAAAAGCAGGTGGTTTTGATAACGTGGGCCCCGCCGCTGCCCGCGGCGGCAAGCACGGCCAGCAGGTTCCGGATGGCCTGCTCGGTCTGCTCTTCAATGGCAGCGCCCTGAATCATGCCGGTTTTAGGGTCCAGGGCGATCTGGCCGGAGGTAAAGATCAGGCCGCCCGCGGCGATTGCCTGGGAATAAGGGCCGATGGCGGCGGGGGCGTTGGGGGTGCTGATAACGTGCATCGCTTTTTCTCCCTTCCAGTTTTTCTTGTATTGTACATGACAGCGGTCCGTTTCGCAAGCAAAATCCGAACAATTGACACTGGGGCGCCCCGCATGGTATACTAAAAAAAGAGGATTGGACCTGCAATTCAATAGAAAAGCCATAAGGAGGAAACCGGCCATGGATTTTACAAAATTGGACGCCTATCTGGATATTCTTTCCAAATTAAACGTTCCGGGCTGCGACCTGGCGGTGTATCAGGACCACAAAATGATCTACCGCAGGCAGGCGGGCTGGCGGAACGATGAAAAAACCGAGCCCATGCGCGGCGACGAAGCCTATTTTCTTTATTCCTGCACCAAGGTGTTCACCACCTGCGCGGCCATGCAGCTCATCAGCCAGGGCAAAATGCGCCTGGATGATCCGGTGAGCGCCTATTTGCCCGCCTACGGCCGCCTGACCGTAAAGGAGGGCGACACCGTGCGCCCCGCCAAGACGGTAATGACGGTGCGCCATTTGATGAGCATGCAGAGCGGCCTGAATTACGATATGGGCAGCCCCGCGGTCCAGGCGGTCCGGAAAGCATACGGCAGCCGGGCCACCACCCGCCAACTGGTGGACGCCAAGGCCCAGGACCCGCTGGAATTTGATCCCGGCGACAATTTCCTCTACAGCCTGAGCCACGACGTGCTGGCGGCGGTGATTGAGGAAGCTTCCGGCCAGCGCTTTTCCGATTACCTGCGGGAGCACATTTACGCGCCCCTGGGGCTGAAAACCATGTCCTTCCGCCTGACGGACGAAGTCAAGGGCCGCATGTGCCCGCTGTATGAATACGACCCCAGCGCTTACCGCCTGAATTTGTGCTCCATTGAGAAAGAAGCGGCGAAGCGCTGCAATTCCGAATACGAAAGCGGCGGCGGCGGCTTGATTGGCGACGTGCAGGACTATATCACCTTCGTGGACGCCCTGGCCTGCGGCGGCAGGAGCCGGGAGGGCGAGCTCATCCTGGCCCCCGAAATGATCCAGCTTTGGAGCGCCAACCAATTGGGCCCCCGGAGCCGCCAATCCTTTGACGGCTGGAAGCGGGTGGGCTATTCCTACGCCCTGGGCGTGCGCACCCGCGTAAACGATGTGATCGGCGGCGGCGGACCCGTAGGCGAATTCGGCTGGGACGGCGCGGCGGGCGCCTGGGCCATGATCGACCCCAAGCACCGCTTGTCCGCCTTCTTCGGCATGCACGTGCTCAACTACGGCTACAATTACGACGTGATTCATCCTACCCTGCGCAATCTCATTTACGAGGGCCTGGAAAAATGACCACCGAACGGCTGTACTATGACGACGCTTATTTGACCGAGTTTGAGGCCCAGGTGCTCTCCGTCCGGCAGGACGGCTGGGCCGCCCTGGACCGCTCCGCCTTTTACCCCACCTCCGGCGGCCAGCCCTTCGATACGGGCGTTCTGGCCGATAGCCAGGGCCCCGTCCGGGTGCTGGACGTGGAGGCGGAGGAGGGCGTGGTGTGGCATTTGACGGACCGGCCTTTGCAGCCCGGCGGCAAGGTGCGGGGAAAAATCGACTGGCCCCGCCGGTGGGACCATATGCAGCAGCACGCGGCGGACCATATGCTGGCGGGCGCCGCCTGGCAATTGTATGGCGGCGTGACCATTGGGCTGCACCTGGGAAAGGATGTAAGCTCCATCGACATGGATTTGCCCGGCGGCCGCGCCCGGCTGACGGAAAAAGAAACCGAAGCCCTGGAAACGCTGGTAAACCGCCGGGTGCAGCAGGATGATCCCATCCGCTGCTGGTTCCCCGCTCCGGCGGAATTGGCCCTTTTGCCCATGCGCAAGCAGCCCACGGTGAAGGAGCATGTGCGCGTGGTGGCCATGGGCGATTACGAAATGGTGCCCTGCGGCGGCACTCATCCTGGCACCACCGGGCAAATCGGCCCCGTCAAAATCCTTTCCTGCGCGCCGGCCCGCGGCAAAATGCGGCTTACCTTCGTTGCCGGCATGCGGGCCGTGGCCTACTTCCAGCAGGCAGCGGCGTGCGCCGGGGCGCTGGCGGCGGCCCTGTCCTCTACCCTGGCGGACGCGCCCCAGGCCCTGCTGCGGGAGCGGGAGGCCCAAGCCGCCCGGCAGAAGGAATTGGGCCAGAGCCTGACCCAGGCCGCCCTGCAGGTCATTTCCCTTTCCCGGCGCGGAAACGTTTATGCCGCCCATCTGCCCTTTGCCACCCACGATGTGCTGGCCCGCGCCGCCGCCGAAATCACCAGGGACGCCCAGGCGGTGGCCCTGCTCTCCTGCCCCGGCAAAAGCGGGGCTATGCTGCTTTTTGCCCGCGGCCCGGAGGCTTCAGCGGACATGGCTGCCCTGCTGCGCCAAAGCGGCGCGCGGGGCGGCGGCAAGCCGGACCTGGCCCAGGGCAGCGCCCCGGATGGCCAAGCTCTGGAAAAAGCGAAGGAAATCCTGCTTGAGGCATAACAAAACTCCCTGCCCCAAAAGCGGCGGGGCGTCAGAGCATCGACAAAGCCGAGCTCTGCCATCGAAAGTCTGCAAGCAGTCTTTCGATGGGAACATCATTTTACGACCCCAAATTGATAGAGG
>CAMOHY010000204.1 GCA_946615495.1 uncultured Clostridia bacterium | reverse complement strand
TAAGAACAATCATCCATTTAGCCCCACTTTTTAGTGCCGACGAAAAGTGGGGCTTTTTCTTTTGCCGGCAGTCATGTTTAGGGGCTTTGGGGCATATGGTGCTGTAGCTGGCAAGGAAAGGGGAGACCATGAATGGCAAAAATTTGGCACGCGTTTCCCGGCAGCAACACAGCCGCCGGGTTTGTGGGTTTTTTTGAGGAGCTTCGTCGGAAGGCCAGGCGAACGGTGATTTTAAAGGGCGGCCCCGGCGTGGGGAAAAGCACGCTGATGGGCAAGGTGGGCAAGCATTATGAACGGCTGGGAATGGCGGTGGGGTACTATCATTGCTCCGGAGACCCGGACAGCCTGGACGCGGTATACGTGCCTCAGGCGGATTTTTTGGTGCTGGACGGCACCGCGCCCCATGTGATTGACCCTGCGCTGCCGGGCGCTGGGGACGGTATCCTGAATCTGGGCGTTTGCCTGGATGAAGAACAATTGGCCGGGCAGGCGGAGGAAATATCCGCGCTGAACCGGGAAATATCGGGCTGCTACGCCCAGGCATACCGTTATCTGCGCGCCGCCCTGGCCGTGCGGCAGGACGCGGCGGCGGTGTTTGAGGCGGCCCTGCCGGAAAAAGAAAAGCGCACGCTGCAGCGGGAATGGGCGGCGCTGCTGCCAAGCGCGGGCGCCGGGAAAGAAAGCCATGCCTTTGCCCAGGCCATCACCTGGAAGGGCGTTTTGCAGGAGACGGACGGTCTGGTGGCCGAAACGGTGTACAGCCTGGATGTGCCTTGGGGCTTTGACGCCGACGCGCTGCTGCGGCCTGTGTGGGACGCTGCCGGAAGGCGGGAAATGGAGCGCTGCGCCTTCCATGATCCGCTGGACGCGGGAAAGCTCAGCCATGTAACGGCGGGCGGCGTAACGTTTACTACGGCTGTGCTGCTGGACGCGGCGGTGTACGCCCCCGAACTGGACGGGGCGGTGCTGCGCCGGGAAGGCGGGCGGCTGGCCTTTGACCGGGCCGCCTGTGAACTGATGCAGAATCAGGCCGTCGAGGCCCTGGCTCAGGCCAAGGCCCGCCATGACGCGCTGGAAAGGTACTACGCCGACGCCATGGACTATGAACGGCTGAATGAAATACAGCGCGGTTTTTTGGAAGCTTTGCCGTAAAGGCTCTCCGGGCGCCTGGCTGAAATTCTCCATCAATACGGGATTGGACAAAAGGAAAAAAGTGGATTATAATAGCTGCGGCGGGGTCTGGCCGGAAAAAAGGAGGCTTTCCGTTCCGGCGGACGCGGCTTTTATAGGAGAAAGGAGCACAGGCGTGACCATTCAGCAGTTGAATTATGTGATCCGGATCACGGAAACGGGATCCTTCAACCGGGCGGCGGAAAAGCTGTTTGTGGCCCAGCCGTCGCTGACCAGCGCGGTGAAGGAGCTGGAAAAGGAAATTGGCATTACCATTTTTAACCGCTCCGGCCGGGGAGTGACCCTGACCGCCGACGGGGCGGATTTTTTGCCCTACGCCCGGTCGGTGGTGGACCAGTACCAGAGCCTGATGGACGTATACGGCAAAACGGGCCTGAGGCGGCAGAAATTTGCCGTGTCCACCCAGCATTATTCCTTTGCGGTGAAGGCCTTTGTGGAAATGACCCGCACCTTCGACGTGGCGGAATACGAATTCGCCATCCGGGAAACCCGCACGCGGGACGTGATTGACGATGTGGCGTCCTCCCGGAGTGAGATTGGCATCCTATACCTGAATGATTTTAACCGCAAAGCCATCATGAAGCTGCTGAGCGCGGAAAACTTACAAACAACGCCGCTGATCGACTGCCACGCCTACGTGTATTTATGGAAAAGCCATCCCTTGGCCCAGCGGGAAGCCATTTCGTTTTCCGATCTGGCGCCCTATCCCTGCCTTTCCTTTGAGCAGGGGGAAAACAGCAGCTTTTATTTGGCGGAGGAGATTCTTTCCACCAACGATTATCCCCGCATCATCAAATGCTGCGACCGGGCCACGGTGCTCAACCTGATGGTGGGCCTAAACGGCTATACCCTGTGCTCCGGCATCATTTGCGAAGAACTGAACGGCGGCGACTATGTGGCCGTTCCCTACAAGGACGAGCCCGGCGCCCCGGAAAGCATTATGGAATTGTGCCTGGTGACGCGGAAAAACCATATGCTCTCCGAGGCGGGGGAAAGGTATGTGGCCGAGCTCAAACGGTACTTGGGCATTGGGGAGTAAAAGAAAAAAACAGAAAGGGGCTGTCTCAAAACTCATTTTTCCAAATGAAAATGGCACAAGATTCTATCAATCTGGTTGGAATCTTGTGCCACATTTTATAGGCTTTCGTGGACAATTGGTAAATATTTCTTGATTTGAGACAGCCGCGTTTTTTTATAAATCAGCCAAAATACTTTTTCGCGCTGCGGAACAGGCCCATATCGTAATTGCCGGGCACATTCTGGTACAGGCCGTCGGCCACGCGTTCGCTGTGGCCCATCTTGCCCAGCACCCTGCCGTCGGGGGACAGGATGCCCTCCACCGCGGCCACAGAGCCGTTGGGATTAAAGCGGATATCGCTGGTGGGCTGGCCGTTTAAATCCACATACTGAGTGGCGATTTGGCCGCCCGCGATGAGGGAGCGCAGTACGTCCTCAGAGCAGAGGAACCGGCCTTCGCCGTGGCTGATGGGCACGGTGTACACGCCGCCCACCTGGGTTTCCATGAGCCAGGGGGAATGGACGCTGGCAACGCGGGTGCGCACCAGGCGGCTCTGGTGGCGGCCGATCACGTTGTAGGTCAGGGTGGGCGCGGCGCTGCTGGGCTCGGTAATGCGGCCATAGGGCACCAGGCCCAGCTTGATGAGCGCCTGGAAGCCGTTGCAGATGCCCAGCATCAGGCCGTCCCGCTGCTCCAGCAATTCCTGCACGCCGCAGCGCACCTTGCCGCTGCGGAAGAAGGCGGTAATGAATTTGCCGGAGCCGTCGGGCTCGTCGCCGCCGGAGAAGCCGCCGGGAATGAACACGATTTGGGCGTTTTTCAGCGCCTTGGCAAAGCGGTCCGCCGAATCGGCCACGCCCTGGGCGGTCAGGTTGTTCAATACCAGCACTTCGCCCTTCAGCCCAGCGCGCTCCACAGCGCGGAGGGAATCATATTCGCAGTTGGTGCCGGGGAAAACAGGAATGAGCACGCGGGGCACGGCAATGGAATGGGCGGGGCGAATGGGGGAGGGCTGGGCAAAGCTGATGAGGGGCATATCCTGCTGTTTGCCCGCGTTCACGGGGTATACGCTCTCCAGCCGGCCTTCATAGACCTTGGTCAATTCCTCCAGGGAAACGGCTTCGTTATTCCAGGTGAACCGCCCATCCTCCGTGGTGCGGCCCAGGAAAAGCCCAAGGTCATCATCGCCGGCCAATTCCAGCAGGAAAGCGCCATACTGCCGCCGGAACAAACGCTCCAGGGACACTTGACCGTCAACAGCGAAGCCCAGGCCGTTGCCCAGGGCCATTTTCAAAATGCCCTCCGCGGCGCCGCCCCGCTCCAGCGCCCAGGCGGAGAGGGCTTTTTTGCTTTGCAGCAGGGCGTGCACCTGAGAAAGCAGGGCCTTGAAGCTTTCCTTTTCCGGCAGGCCGTTTTGATCGTAAGAGGGAGCAAGCAGCACGGCCCTGTGGCCCGCGCCCTTGAATTCGGGGGAACGCACGTCCTGCACTTTGCCGGTGGTGACGGCGAAGGAAACCAGGGTGGGCGGCACGTCCAAATGCTCAAAGGTGCCGCTCATGGAATCCTTGCCGCCGATGGAAGCGCACTGAAGGTCCCATTGCGCCTGCAAAGCGCCCAGCAGCGCGCCCAGGGGCTTGCCCCACCGGTCGGGCTGGCCCTGAGGCTTTTCAAAGTATTCCTGGAAGGTCAAATAGGTGTCCTCCAGGGATGCGCCGGCGGCGGCGAGCTTGGCGATGGAATGCGCTACCGCCAGATAAGCGCCCCGGTAAGGGCTGGCCTCGGTAACGTAGGGATCGTAGCCCCAGGCCATGAAGGACACGGTGTCCGTTTCGCCCTTTTCGCGGGAAATTTTGTGCACCATGGCCTGGATGGGCGTCATTTGGTTCCTGCCGCCAAAGGGCATCAGCACCGTGCCCGCGCCGATGGTGGAGTCAAACCGTTCGGAGAGGCCGCGCTGGGAGCATACGTTGAGATCGCCCGCCAGGGAAAGAATGCCCTGCTGAAAGCTTTGG
The DNA here is from genome assembly GCA_946615495.1 of uncultured Clostridia bacterium. Taxonomy (GTDB): domain Bacteria; phylum Bacillota; class Clostridia; order Christensenellales; family Aristaeellaceae; genus RUG563. Next base: position 717 of record CAMOHY010000204.1, on the reverse strand, counting down.
GGCACGCCCGCGCCGGCGGGAAGGGAGGGGGCCGCCACATGGGCGTTTGTTTCCTTGGGCGCGCCGTTGGAATTGAGGAAGGCGCGGGAAATATCCACGATCTTTTGGCCGCGCCACTGCATGGTGAGCCGGGGCTCTTTCTGCACGGTGGCTACCACGGTGGCCTCCAGGTTTTCCCGGTCCGCCAGGGCGATGAACTTGTCCGCATCCTCCGGGGCCACTACCACGGCCATGCGCTCCTGGGATTCGGAAATGGCCAGCTCGGTGCCGTCCAGGCCTTCATATTTTTTGGGCACCTTATCCAGGTCAATGGCAATGCCGTCGGCCAATTCGCCGATGGCCACGGATACGCCGCCCGCGCCGAAATCGTTGCAGCGCTTGATGAGCAGGGAGGCGGCGGGATCGCGGAACAGGCGCTGAAGCTTGCGCTCCTCCGGCGCGTTGCCCTTTTGCACCTCCGCGCCGCAGGTGTCGATGGATTGGAGGGTGTGGGCTTTGGAGGAGCCGGTGGCTCCGCCGCAGCCATCCCGGCCCGTGCGGCCGCCCAGCAGGATGATTTTGTCGCCGGGGGCGGGGGTTTCCCTGCGCACGTTTTCCGCGGGCGCGGCGGCGATTACCGCGCCGATTTCCATGCGCTTGGCGGCGTAGCCGGGATGGTACACCTCGTGCACTTCGCCGGTAGCCAGGCCGATCTGGTTGCCGTAGGAGGAATAGCCC
>CAMOHY010000203.1 GCA_946615495.1 uncultured Clostridia bacterium | reverse complement strand
AGTTTACGTTGCGGTTGGAGAAGCGCATGGTGGCCGCCGTGCACACCAGCAGGATAACGAAGAACACCAGGGAAACGGCGGCGCCCCGGGCTGTATGGAAATCCTTGAAGGTCAGGTTGTAAATCCACTGTACCATCACGTTGGTGGCGGTGCCGGGGCCGCCGCCGGTCATGACGTCCACAGACTGGAAAACCTTCATGCTGGCGATAAACGTGGTCACGAACAGGAACAGCGTGGTGGGGGCCAAGAGCGGAATGGTAATGAACCGGAACCGCTGAACGCCGTCCGCTCCGTCAATGGCCGCCGCCTCGTAGTAATCCTGGCTGATGCCTTTCATGGCGGACAGGTAAATCATCATCGCATAGCCCACCACGCGCCAGGCGGTCAGGGTGAGAATGCCGGCCAGGGCGGTGTTGGCGTCAATGAGCCAATGGGGTCCCTGAATGCCAAACAGGGAAAGGGCGTAGTTCATGATGCCTTCCATCTGCCCGATGCCCGTGGCGATGCTGGAATGCAGAATCCACTGGAACACCACGGCGCTGGTGGAAACGGCGATGTATTTGGGCATGAACACGATGGCGCGCATGGCGTTAAACATTTTTGTCATCCGGTTAAACAGCAATGCCAGCAGCATGCCGCCCACCAGCGTAATCATGACCTCCCAGAACATGTAAACCCCGGTGATGCGCAGGCTTTCCCAGAAATACCGGGTGCCCGCGCCGTTGAAAATCCACTCGAAATTCATTAGCCCCACAAATTCCTGCTTTCCAGTGGTGAGCACCGACATGTTCGTGAAGGAAATGCGGATTAGATCAATGACCGGATAATACACGAACATGAGGAACAGCAGCAGGGCGGGCTCCACGAAAAACAGATCCTTCATCCGCTCCCAGCGCTGGACGCGCATCATAACGCCGTTAAAGATCAGCACCAATCCGGCCAATAAAATCATTACCGCGTAATTCATGATGGCGCTGACGGGGGCGATGGGGATATCCCCCTTTACGGACACATAGTAGGTGCCCGCCGATGGAATTTCCATGCGGACAGGGGACAGCGCGCTTTCCGTGGAAAATGCGGGAACCATCACGGCGTCCGCTTCCTGGCCGGTCAGGCTGTTGTACAGCACCAGCCGCCGTTCATGGGAAGGCAGGGAGGACATGGCGTACAGCGTCAGCGTGCAGGGGCCTTCCACGGTGGTTTTCAGGCTGCGGTATTTGCTGCTTCCCGCGCCGGGAAGCTTGACCGCTTTGGTCATCTGAAGCCCGTTATCCAGCTGGATGGGCGTTTCCTCGGCAATGACGGCGGTTTGCCGTTCCTTGGTGGCGGGGAATTGCAGGGAGCCGCCCTTCAGCGCCTTTTTTGTTTCGCCCACGTCAAAGTCTTCGGCGCTGATTGCATCGTCGTCCGACAGGGAGGCGTAATAAAAATGAACGCCGCTTTCCTCTCCGTCCATATCAAAAGCGCCGGTGATTTCCGTTCCCGCGCTCAGCGCCACCTCGCGGGCAATAAACACCTGATCGGCCATGCCTGCGAGAGGCGCGATCTGCCAATCTCCGGCCAGGTAGCCAAATACGCCTACCAGCGCGATCAGCGCGCCCAAAACGATCAGCGCCAGGCCCACGGTGCGCTGGGCCGGCGAAATCAGTTTCCGCTCACGGATTTTTTCTTCTTTTATTCTCAATGCGTCTCTCACGGCGGTTCCCTCTTTGACTCGTGAAAGGGGAGAGGAAAAGGCTCCTCTCCCCAAGCTCATAGCGATATGTTTCCCTTAGTTTACTTTACGGCATCCAATTCCGCCTGAATTTCCACGGCCAGCTGATCCAGGGTGTCCTTGACGGGGGCGCCGTTGTTGTAAATTTCGGCCAGCGCGGCGCGCCACAGGTTGCCGCAGTTGTTGTAGGCGGGGTTCTGGTTGCGGGGGTTGATCCAGGAGGCCATCTTGATGATGGGGTCCATGGCGGGCTTCTTGGCCAGGTATTCCTGATATTCAGGCAGGTCCACTACGCTGCCGCGGGTGGGCAGATAACCGGTGTTGTCGGACCAGTACAGGTTGATTTCGGGGCTGGCCATGAACATCATGAACTGCCAGGCCGCGTTCTTTTCCGCCTGGGAAGCCTTGGCCGGGATGAAGATCGCCGCGCCGCCGACTTCGCTCTTGAAGCTCTCGCCGTCGCTGCCGCCCGGCAGCCAGGCCATGCCGACCTCAAAGCGGGCCGCTTCGTCTTCCAGGGCGTTGACCCGGTTGACATAGGTGGTGTACAGGGAAGAGGTATGGAACACGCTGAACGCGCCGCCGGCGATGAACAGGTCGCGCATGTTGGAGGAAGCGCCGGAGCCGTAGGCGTAATAGGCGTAGCCCTTGTCGATCCATTCCTTGATCTTGGTGTTCAGCTCGATGCTCTTTTCGCTGTTGACGTCCGTCGTGCCGTCCTCGGTGACGATCTGCACGCCGTTGTTCTTGAACAGCATCTCATGATACCAGTAGTCCCAGCCGCCGAACACGGTGCCGTAGCGCTTGGTGGTGCCGTCCTCGTTGAACAGGGTGGCCTTTTCCAGGAAGGCTTCCATTTCGTCAATGGTCTTGGGCATTTCAATGCCTTCGGCCTCCGCGGCGGTCTTGTTGTAGTACATGCACTGGGTGGAAATCAGGTAGGGCAGGCAAATCTGCTCGTCGTCGTAGCTGGTGGAAGCCAGCAGGCCCTCGCCGAAGTCCTCCACGTCGTAATCGAAAGCGTCAATGTAGGGGTCCAGCACCTCGCACAGCCCGGCAGCGCCGTAAGCGGCGGGGTAAGAAGTGTTGCAGCATACCAGCGCGGGCACGGCGCCGGCGGCGTCCGCGGCGCGGAAGGCGGTATCAATGTCCGCGTAAGCGCCCTTGTACACGGGGATCACGGTGATGCCCATGCCGTTTTCGGCGTTGAACTTATCCACCATGTACTGAATCTGTTCATCGAACTGGCTTTCATGGGCGTGCCACCATTCGATGGTAATGGGTTCGGTCACGTCGTATTCCGTGGCGGCCATGGCCGGAACCATGGACAGCACCATCGCGGCGCAGAGCAGGAATGCAAAGAACTTCTTCATTGCGGGAATCCTCCTTTAAATTTGGCAAAGCATGATGAACGATCCTATGATTTGCCTTTTTTCTATTGCTATAATACCAGATTATACAGCGTTCGTCAAGAGGAGGAAGGGAAAAAACGTGAGCGCAGGTTAAAAACCTTTCAGCAGGAACACCCTGTCCATGGGGTGAACGGAGGGCTTGGCGGGATTCATATAGGGTTTGGCCGCGGATTCAAAAACCACGTAAATTCCGCCGTCCAATGCGCACAGGCATTCCGTCATGGGCGGGCACAGCAGGGCTTCCTCCCGAACGGCGCTGTCCAGAATCCAAAGCGGCACGTCCTTTCCGTTAACCTCCGCCGTTTGATCGGGGTCGCTCAGCAGCACGTTGCCATAGCGGTAGATCAGGGAATCGTTTCTGCGGCCGTAGGACTGGCTCAGATAGATTTTTCCGTTCAGGGTGGTCATCCCCTGGATGCGCTCCGTGATGGACAAAATGTAATCCGGCGCGGAAAAATCCTGGTTTTCATGGATTTTGTACCCGCAGTTCCACGCCCGCTGCAATCCGTCCGCCGTGCTCACGCGGTGGGAAGCGTCGGTGGGATAATCGCCGCCGTACTGGAATTCTCCCACCCACAAAATGCCATCGGCGTAGCTGCAATAGGAGGAGTTTACCGGCACGGGAATTTCCTCCTCAAACGCGCAGAAGGAAACGGCCGGGAGGGCTTCATACCGGTCCAGGGAAATCCGAAACAGCTTGTGGGCGTTGGAAACATAAATGTCCGTTTCCGTGGCGCAAACGCCGCCCGCGTGGCCGGTATATTTGCTGCCGTCCACATTGTTCAGCTTTACCTGCTTGAGCATTTCGCCCGTTTGCCTGCTTACCGCCAGCAGGGCGCTGTTTCCGTCCCCACTGCTGTAGCCGGCAAACAGAAGCGCGTCGTCATGAGGCAGGTAGGCGATGCCCTGGGGAACAAAGTCCTCCTGCAGGCCGGGAATGAGAACGGATAATTCCCCCGCCGCGTTAAATTCCGCGTAGGATGCGGCCGAGGCCGCGGCGTCCGTCACGGAGGCGCAGGTATAAACCGTTTCCGCCGCCGTGCAGGAGGAGGCCAGAAACGTGAAGAGGATGATGAGGGGAATGAGCGCTTTTTTCATGATGTGATCTCTCCTTTGCTTGAATCGGATGCTCCATCAGCAATCAGCTACGCCGGCCGGGGCGAAAAGGAGGCGGGAGCGAATACCGTAATATCCGCCGCTATGTCCACCGCCGGACGGCTCCTCCAGGCTGCATAGCTTCTTTTCACGGGCAATTGGGGCGTATTCCTTTTCTAACGGCTCTCTATTATATCATACTTTATACTTTTTCTCAATGCGGTAAGAAGCCGAATGCGCAAAAATGGAGCGGCGGGAGGACGAAAGTCCTCGCCCCGCTCATCGCGCCGTACGAATGGGGCTCGCAGAGGATCGCTTCCCTGAAAGCTACCGGCATTTTCTTCATTGCGGGGGCGGGGTTTAAAGGATGTGTCCCGTTTCTATGATTTTTAAAAATTTAAAAAATGTGTCGGAAAATTGAAAAAATGGCGGGAAAAATACCAAAAAATCAAAATATACATTGCATTTGCGCATATCTTTTGTTATAATGCCATTGGAGTTCAATTTGTTCTTCCTTCGTTTGAGGATGCTTTCAAGTGCAAGTATGAAAAAAACAGCTGAAAATTCGAGCTGTTCTCATCTCTTCAAAAACATAGGACGGGATGCAGGCTTTTATGCGTTTGTGTCTTATCCAGCGCCCGGCGCTGTTTGAGAATCCTGCGGCCTTGCCGTAAATAAGAGGAGGAAACACTATGAAGAAACTGGTTGCTCTGTTCATGGCTCTGGTCATG
>CAMOHY010000202.1 GCA_946615495.1 uncultured Clostridia bacterium | reverse complement strand
ATGCCCAGCACCGTGTAGCACTCCGGAATGGTGTCCACGATCACGCGGATGGCGATCAGATCGTAAATCTGGTCGAAGGGCTTATTCTGAATCACCATTTTGCGGTAGATGGAATAAAGATGCTTGGGCCGGCCGTCGATATCATAATGCAGGCCCGCTTCGTTGAGCTTCTGGGAAAGCTCGCTGATGACCAGCTTGATATTTTCCTCCCGCTCGGCCCGCTTCATGCCCACCTTCCGGGCCACATCCTGATAGCCCTCCGGGTCGATATAGCGCAGGGACAAATCCTCCAATTCCTGCTTGATGGCGTACACGCCCAGGCGGTGGGCCAGGGGCGCGTAAATATCCAGCGTTTCGCGGGAAATGGCCACCTGCCGGTCCGCGGGCTGATATTTCAGGGTGCGCATATTGTGCAGCCGGTCCGCCAGCTTAATGAGCACCACGCGGATATCCTTGCTCATGGCCAGAATCATTTTGCGCAGGGATTCCGCCTGCTGCTCTTCCCGGTCGGCAAAGTCCAGCTTAGACAGCTTGGTCACGCCGTCCACCAGGCGGGCCACCTCATCCCCAAATTCGCTCTGGATGCGGGAGAGGGAAACGTCCGCGCAGTCCTCCACCGTGTCGTGGAGCAAGGCCGCCGCGATGGTAGGCGGGTCGATCATCAATTCGGTGATGATGCTGGCCACGTACACCGGGTGCACGAAATAATCTTCGCCGCTTTTCCGGGTCTGCCCCGCGTGGGCCTTCTCCGCGAAATGATAGGCTTTTTCAATCAGCGCGCAGCCGGCGCCGTCGGGGTCAAATTTCTTCACCCGTGCCAGCATGTCTTCCAATTTTAGAGACTCATAAGCCGTTGCTGCCATACGCATCCTCCTTTGCCCGCCGGGCGGCGCAGAACAGGCCGCTTTCCTCCGGGCCGCGCCTGCGCATGGGCAAAAGCGACACCCGGAAGGGCGATAATGAAAAATCGATCAATTCAATTTCCTCCAGCACCCGGCAGGCAAACGCCGCCTGCTGCCAGGAAAGGCCCAGGAGCGCGGACAGCGCATCCAGGCTGCCGGGCGCCGCCTGCCTAAGCGCGGCGTAGCACCGGCGAAGCTGATCCCGGTCCAAATACAGCCGGGCCAGCATTTCCCGCATAGCAGAGGACATGGGAAGCGCGCCAATTTCCAAGCGCGGATGGACTTTTTGCCAGGCGCCGCTCTCCCCCGCGCCGCCGTCGCACAGCACCGCACGGCGGAACGCGCCGCCAAGCCCCTCCGGGCCGCCGTAAAGCAGGATGGCGGAAAAGGCCCGCGGGTCCTCCGCCCGGCCTACGCAAAAATCCGCCTGGGGAAACGCGCGGAGCATTTTTAGGGCCGTTTCCCGGCAATGGCAAAGCAGCGCCGTGCCCTGCCCCGGCTTCATCCATTCCTTTAACTCCTCCTGCGAAAGCAGAGGCGCTTTCCCCGCCGAAAAGGGCTGGGACAAAAAGGAAAGCATTTCCCTTTCAGGAGACGGCGGCAGGCTTTCGGGCATAAGCTCCAGGGCGTACAGCCTGCATTCCGGGCTGATTTTGCCCCGAAATTCATTCACTGTGGGCGAAATAGCCATGCGCAGCAGCCCTTCCTCCCGCCCGGCCCAATCGCCGCCGCCAAAGAAAATGCCGCCGCGCACCGCTTGGCCCTGCTGAAAGGAGCATTTCAGGTGCCGCCCCTCCGCGCCCACCGGCCGAAGGGACAGGGGCTTCACCCCGCCGCACAGAAACCGGGGGGCGGGATTGCCGGTGCCGAAGGGCTCCAGCCGCTCCAGCCATTCCACCGTTTCCTCCGTCACATCCGCCAATTCCAGTTCCCCATCGCACAAAATTTCCGGAATCACCGGTTTTCCGCCCGTTTGCTCCGCCACGGCCTGAGAAAGCATTTGGGAAAACTGCGCAACCCGGTCCGCCCGGATGGTCAGGCCCGCCGCCTGCTTATGGCCGCCAAAGCGTTCAAACAGCCCGGCGCACTGGCTCAGCGCCTGATAGATATCGATATTCCCGGCGCTGCGGGCGCTGCCCACGCACATTTCGCCTTCCTGGGCCAAGGCCACGGTGGGATAGGCGTATTTTTCCGCCACGCGCCCGGCGGCAAGGCCCACCACGCCGCTGTTCCAGCCTTCGCCACGGACCACAATGGCCTTTTGCTCCACCAGGTCCATTTGAGCCACCTGGGAAAGCGCGTCCTCCAGCACGCGGCTTTCCTGGTTTTTTCTTTCCTGGTTCAGGCTTTCCATTTTCAGGGCCAGCTTTTCGGCCTCCGCCCCGTCCTGGGTCAGCAGCATGTTCAGGGCGGTATAGGCCGATTCCATCCGTCCGCAGGCGTTCATCCGGGGCGCGAGCTGGAAAGCCACCTGGTCGCTGCTTACCCGGCCTTCCACCCCGGCGCGGCGCATCAGGGCGCGCAGGCCCGGCCGGGCCGTTTGCGAAAGCTTTTCCAGCCCCAGCGCCACAATGCACCGGTTTTCCCCCGTCAGGGACACCATGTCCGCCACCGTGGCCAGGGCGGCGATATCCATCAGGTTCAACGCCTGATCGCCCAGCAATTGCAAGGCCAGCTTCCAAGCCACCCCCGCGCCGCACAGATATGGAAACGGATAATCGCCCAGCAGGGGCGTTACCACCGCGTCCGCCGGGGGAAGCAGCGGCCCGTGCCGGTGATGGTCCGTCACGATGACGGTCATGCCCAATTCCTTGGCCCGCTTTACTTCCTCCACGCTGGTGATGCCGCAGTCCACGGTAATCAGCAGGCGGCATTCCTCCGCCAGCTTTTCCACCGCGGGAGTGTTGAGCCCATAGCCCTCCTGATGCCGGTCCGGGATATAGACCCGCCTTTCCATGCCCAGCCTTCCCAAGGCTTCCCACAGGATGGCCGAGGCGGACACCCCGTCCACATCATAATCCCCGTAAATGGCCGCCTTTTCTCCTTTTTGGGCGCTGTTCAGGATCAGTTCTCCGGCCCTGCCCATATCCTGCAGCCGGCCGGGCGGCAGCAATTGGTCCAGGGAAGGGCGCAGAAACTGCCGGGCTTCCTCCTGCGTTTGGATGCCGCGGGCGAATAAAAGCCGCGTCATCCAGGGGGGCAGGCCCGGCAGAGGCGGAATATCCGCGCTGGGCGAGGAAAGGCTGATCCTGAGCATGAAGGGTCCTCCGAAAAAAGGATAAAAAGAGGGTGCCGCATACAAGATCGGCACCCTGAACCATTTCTTATTTCACCTTGCCAAAGAGAGAAGCCTTGTTAGAGATGGCGGTGAAGCACATCTGGAAGGCCCGCATGACCAGGGTTGCCACAGCGCTGGCGAACACGCCCGCGGCCAGCGTGTAGCCAGTGGAACGGGAGAAGGCGAAGATCATCATAATCAGGGCCAGCACCAGGGCGGCGCCATGCACGATCCACACATTCTTGGCGGCCATACGGAAGCCCAGCTTGGTCGCCTGCTTGGGGGTGTTGCCTTCGCCGATCTGCTTGCTGATGGCGTCGGTGCGGGTCACGGCGGCGTAAATCGCCAGCACGATGCCCAGCAGGATAGCCACCAGGCAGCCCACATTCAGCATGTAGGAGGAGGGCACCACCACGGTAGCCACCAGGAACAGCCCCAGCACCACGGCGCACCATACGCTCAGGAAGGCGGCCAGGCCGGTGAGCTTGCCGGTGGCGAACAGATAGACCAGCGCGCACACCAGCAGCAGGGCGGACACGATGAGCACCACGGTAAGCACAATGCCCATATTGCCCTTTACCTGGCCTTCATCGCTCTGCTTCAGCGTCATATCCACAGCGCCGTAGTTGAGCAGGAAGGCGTAGTTGTAAGCGTTGTTGTAGGCAGTGTTGTTGGTGCCCATGGTCACGGTGATGGTATCGCCGGAAACCAGCGCGTAGGAAGCCACGCTGGAGCCGTCGCAGGTCACGGTCAGGTAAGAAACGTTGGCGTCGGCCAGCTTCTTAGCGCCTTCCTTGTTGGCCGTAAACACCAGGGACACGGTGTAGGAGGTGCCGGTGCTGTTGTGCTTCACGTTCACGTCAGCCTTGGAAATATCCTTTTCGGTCAGCACTTCATTGCCGTTGCTGTCGGCAAACACGAACTGGCCGCCGTAGGTGGACATGGTGCGGATGCTGGAAAGGCGGGAAGCGTCCATGTCGCGCAGTTCAATACGCAGCGCGTCATCCTTTACGGACACATCGGCGTCCGCTTCGCCCAGCTGATTCAAACGGTTCCGGATGGTCTTTACGGAATCCTGCACAGCGTTTTCCGCGGCGTCATCGGCCAGGGTGTAGGCATATTCCACATAGTTGCCGCCGCCCAGCGCCCGGCTGACGGGCAGGGAAGCGGGCCAATTGCCGCTGCTCACGGGCACCCAGGGCAAAAGCACGTTTACGCCTTCAGCGTCCAGGTTCATGCCCGCCAGGGACAGGCAGGAAACAAAAACAGTCAGGGCCAGCAGCACAACCAGGCAAATGAAGCCCTTGCTGCGGGAAGTCATCGGTTTACGGAGCTTTGCTTGTTGGGTGGCCATAATGAATCTCTTCCTCTCGTTGTAAGTTACTGTTCGCAAACGCGCGCACGCGTTTTCTCCTATTGGTAGACTTTGATATTATACTCTCTTCCCGCTTTCGCGTCAAGCGTTCAGGGCCGCGGGAAAAGAGAATTATTTCCCCGCTTCCTCTTTCCGCCCCCATTCGGCTGCCCACAGGGCGCGCTTGCGCTCCATCATTTCCTCCGTGCGCTGAATATAGTGGCCGATCTCGCTTACATTGGGGGCCCTTTCGATGCGGCCCAGGGCGGGGTTCACCCGTTTGCTGATGGCGCCCGCGCCGGCGGCCAGCACATGGCCCGTTTCTTCCATCATATCTACATTATATAAGCATTCGTGGCCTGGCAGCGCGTAGCCCACGTTTTCCAAATTGCCCGCCATATGCTTCTGGCGGTACAGGTAATAGGGCCGCATGCCCCGGCTTTCCGCTTCCGCCCGGCCCGCGTC
>CAMOHY010000201.1 GCA_946615495.1 uncultured Clostridia bacterium | reverse complement strand
CATTTTACAGCAAATGGATGTTTCCATCGAAAGACTGCTTTAGCTGACTTTCGATGGCAGGGTGTCGACTTTGTCGACACCCTCAAGCCTTCCCGCAGGAAGGCTTTCCATCAGCCGATATTCACGAACATGGGATAGGGCAGGAAACGGGCGAAGGGCAATTTATCCATGGTCACGTAGCCCGCGGGGGCGGAAAGCACATCCGGGATGCGGTTGACGATGGTGGCGCAGGTGTGGGCCACGGTGTCGGGCTTCTGGACAGAGAAGCGCACGTCCGGCTCGCCCCGGATGGCAAAATCGCACAGGTCCCCTTCCCCCTCCTCGTACACCTTGCCGATGCACTGGGTTTCCACCACGATTCCCTGGTGGGTAATGGTGGTTACCACGGCGCTCATGCCGATGGCGCTGCCCGCCTGAATGGTCTGGCCCAGGGTGCGGCTGAAAACGTCGTGATCGGAAAACACGGGCACGGCCTTTTGCTTGGTCTGCTCCACGCTCAGGCCCATTTTCATGCACAGCGCTTCATTGCTGTTCCACACGTAGGCGGGCAGGGACAGGCTGTGGGCAATGTTCTTTTCAAATTCCTCCTTCGTCAGCCCTACGCCGTGGGCCCTGGCCAGGGCGATGCCGTAATCCTCCACGTTGTAGCTCACCGCGCCGTCGATTTCGGATATTTTGTGCACGCCGCCCGCAATGCAGGCCGGAAAATTCACCCAGAACACATCCTGCATGCCGCTGCCCACGATGGTGCAGCCCGTACGCTTGGCCAGCGCGTCCAATTGATTGGTGATGGCGGGAGAGGTGGTCCAGGGGTACAGGGCCTCCTCCGATGTAGTAATAACGTTGATGCCCCGCGTCGCGCATTCCAGAATGGCCTTGTGCATGTCGGGCAGGTAGCTTTGCAGGGCCAGCACCGCAATGTCCGCGTCACAGTTGTCCAGGGCGGTATCCTGCTTGTCCGTAATCTTGACGCCGGTGGTGCGGCCCAGGTCCGCCACCTCGCCGATGTCCTTGTCCACCAGGCTTTCGTCGCTGTCGATGGCGCCGACGATCTGCGCGCCCTTTTCCGTCAGATACCGCATGATGATTTTTCCCATTTTGCCGCAGCCATACTGCACCACGCGGATATTGTCCCAGGTTCCATGGTTCATGTTTCTCCACCTCCTGCCAACAGCTTGCGCGGGAAGGGGCATGATTATGCGGCCAGGGAGGACGGAAAATAAGAATAAATTGTAAAACCTGCGGTTCTTTAAGGTTTTTTCAAGCTTCTGTGATATACTACCTTTGAATGCTTCGGGAGGTGAAGGCTTTTGAAGAAATTTTTTTCTGTTTTATCCGTAATCTTTTTGCTCCTGGGCCTTGTGTCCATCGGCGTCCCCGGCCTGAGCGAAACGGAGGAAGGCGTGCGCCTTGTCTGTCTGAACATCGGCAAGGCAGACTGCATGCTGCTTTTATATCAGGATGAAGCGTACCTGATCGACGCGGGCTATGCCCACACCTATCCCGCCCTGCAAACGGCCCTTGCGCAGCTGGGCGTTGCCCGGTTAAACGGCGTGTTTCTCACCCATTGCCATGAGGACCACGCAGGCGGGCTGTTCCCGCTGGCCCAAAGCGATGTGCCCGTGGGCGCCTGGTATGCCGCCCGCATCTATTTTGGCCCAACCGCCCTCCAGCACCCCGCCGTGCTGGCCGCCGCCCAGCGGAATGAAAGCGTTGTCTGGCTGGACGCGGGAAACGTGATTCCGGTGGGCACGGACGGGTCCTTTACCGTGCTTGGGCCTTTGACCCTGAATGAGGACAACGAGAACAACAATTCCCTGGTCATGCGCTTTTCCTCTCCCCAGGGCAGCATCCTGCTGGCGGGCGACATGAAGGAGGACGAAGAATACGGCCTGCTGGCCGCCGGCCTGCTATCGCCCTGTGATTTGCTGAAGGCGGGCCACCACGGCGACAATAAGGCCACCTCCAAAGCGCTTTTAAATGCTGTGATGCCCAAAGCCGCCGTCATTCTCACCAGCACCCTGGAGGAGCCGGACACGCCCGCCTCCTCCACGCTAAAAAGGCTTTACGGCATTGGCTGCCAGGTGTACGTTTCTCAGGATTATCACGACGCCCTGCTCTTTACCTTAAAGGGCGGGCAGGTAACGTTTCAGGATGTGCAGTGGCAGGGCGTGCCGGAGCGGCCATCCGGCGTCGGATTGGCCATTGACGTGGACCGGGACACCCTGACCATAATCAACCGCGGCTCGGCTGAATTGAGCCTGTCGGGCTGCTGCGTTTATTCCACCAAGGGAAACGAATTGATTTCCCTGCCGGACGTTCTGGTGGTGCCGGGCGGCGCTTATACCATCGGCAGCGATGCGTCCGATGCGCCAGTGGACATGACCGCGCAAAGCAAACGGATTTGGAGCAAAAAGAAGCTGGATATTGCTATTCTGTACGATGCGTATGGCCGTCCCGTGGCATGCACCAATAACGGGCTGGCGGAATAGGATGGAGTGTACCCCTTGGAAGGGAGGCTCCATTGATGAAAAACGTTCTTTTTCCTTCCTGCGGCTGCCGCCCGTATCCCCGGCCCAGGCCCGCTTGTCCCCCGCCCCGTGAGGAAAGGCCCTGTCCGCCCTGTCCTGAGGCGCCTGAGCCCCTTTCTTCCTGCTGCGGCGGCTTTCTAATGCAGCGCATCATCGCCGTGGGCCGGCTCCACCGCCGCCGGAAATGCGCGGCCCTGTGCCTGGACGGCCTGCCCTCCCAGGCCCAGCCGCCCTTTACCGTGGTGGAGGTAAGCCTTCGCGCGCTGCCTTCCTGGGAGGAAATGCCCCGCCGGTGCCCGCAGGGCCTGGCGCTGCTGGTTCAATTGCCTCTGCAGGTGCGCGTGCGGGATGGATGCGGCCGGACGTATACCGTTTCCTCGGCCATCGAAGAAGAATTGCCCCTGCGTTTTGAATGTCCGCAAAATGAATGCTGGCGCGGCCAGCCCTTTGTGCAGGCCGCGGTGCGGCTGGCGGGCAGGGCCTGTCCCTGCGGCGGCTGCCAGTGCGATGTGCCCCTGGAGGTGCTGTTGGAGGGCTATATCCTCGCCCCCTGCACCTTAGGCCGCCCGTCGAATGGCTGTCCGCCGTCCCGTCCCTGGTATCCCCAGCCCATATTTGACCCTTATAACGATTGACGCCAAAGAAAAAGGCTCCGGCGGAGCGTTTGTTTCCGCCGGAGCCTCCAACTATCTGTAAAACTCCAGGAAAGCATGAAAGAACAGCTTGCGGGCTTTCGATGGCAGTTTTTATTTGTCTGTTTTTTGTTCCTTCGGGCGGTACACCACGAAAGCCCTGCCCGCTTGAATCCACTGGCACAGCTGGGCGTAATCCTTGGGCTCTTCCTCAAAGCCCACGTAAGCGCAGGCGGCCGTATTCACGCTGTGGGTATCGGACCCCGCGGTCCAGGGCTTCCCCTCCCGCCCGGCCAAGGCCATGGCCTTCAGGTTCATTTCGTCGTCCCGGTTGCCGGAATTGAACACCTCAACAGCATCGATTTCCAAGCCGGGGCGTTCAACGCCCGCGTGGCGGATATACCCCGCCTCCCGGTAAGGATGGGCGCGGATGACGATGCCGCCCAGGCTATGCACTGCTTTGCACAGGTATTCGATGCTCCATTTGTCGCAGTCCTTAAGCTCCGTATACAAGTGCTCCGGACGGAGGCCCAGCACCAAATAATCCTCTCCGTTGCCGCCCAAATGGGTGTATTCCAAGCCGAAAAACACCCGGATGCCAAATTCCTCCCCCGCCTGCCGGGCCGCCTCATAGCCCCGCAGGAACACATCCATTTTATCCTTCCACTGCTCCGGGTCGTTTGCGTAGGAATTGCCGTTGATGAAATGATCCGTTACCACCAGGCCGGAAAAGCCCTTTTCCGCATAGACCCTTACCATGTCCCGCGCAGGGGACTGGCCGCAGCGGCTGCTTTCCGCGGTGTGCAGGTGCAGTTCATAATAAAACATAGGTGCATCCTTTCTGCCGGTCCAATCGAACCAATCCTGTATTCTTTCAGTGCTTCACAGCTTTCGTGCAGCGGCGGCTGCGTATCCGCCGTCCTCCGGCGCCCACGGGGACGTCGGTTTTTTTCCAGTCCGCCCAGGCTTTCTCTATCGTCAAATTGATGGATACCGCCCGGCGTGCTGCCCTGGGGGCCAGCCGGGAAGGGCCGGGCCCCATTAGGTCAGTTCGTTATGTCGCAGGAACATCAAAGGAAGGGAAGGCCAGCAAGCCTGTGTTTTCCGCCCGCGCGATTTGGAAGCAGGCCTCCGGTTCCGTTTGGCTGAGCAGCCGCAGGCTGTAATGGAATTGATAGAATCCGCCCAAAGAAGCCTTGAAATTGGTTTCCCAGAAATTGTTCATAACCCAGGAATAGACCCGGTCTGTGTTTTTTTGCTCCGGGTCGCCCGCCAAACGAATATCGTGGGGCAGCAGCGTGCCCATCCAGATCATCGGCGCGTCCTGGGTTTCAATCATCAGGGCGCCGTCCTTCTCCATCCACAGCGCGGCGTTTTGAATTTCATAATAATCCGCGCAGGCGCCGGGAAGCTGATCCATCCGGGGCCGGAAAACGCAGCCCGTTTTGTCGGCGTACAGCACCGCGTTTTCCTGGGCAAAGGGCAAGGCCAGGTACACGTTTTCCGGCTCCAGCCGGCTTTCCTTGTGCAGGCGGTAATCCACGTCCAATTTGGGAATATCGTGGTAAGCGGTCAAAATCAATTCGGTGGAGGAGGAGCCCTTCACCTGATAAGTCAGGATCACCCGGCTGAAAACGGGGCCAAAGTCCGTCACCCGCGCGTCGGTGAGCCTGCCAAAATCCCGCTGGGTGTGCATGGCCTTGCGGTTGCGGCCCATGGCGCGGCGCTCGGCGCAGGGATCGGTGCGGACGGGGGTGATTTCATAGATGGGCTCAAAGGCGCATTCGCCTTGGCCGTTTACCAATTCCCTGTTCCGCTTCCTGTCAAAAATGGATGTGATGCCGCGGCCCAGCTCCCAGCGGATATGCAGATACGGCGTCATGATTTCAA
>CAMOHY010000200.1 GCA_946615495.1 uncultured Clostridia bacterium | reverse complement strand
CCCTTTTCCATTTCAACCGCAGGTCATCATAACCATATGATTACCATACATCACAATTCAATCAGGGAGGAAGATTAACCATGGCTGTAAAGATTCGTCTCAAGAGAATGGGCATGAAGAAGCACCCCTTCTATCGCATCGTCGTTGCGGATGGCCGCACCCCCCGCGACGGCCGTTTCATCGAAGAAATCGGCTACTACGATCCCATGAAGCAGCCCGCCGAAATCAAGGTGGACAATGAAAAGGCCCAGCAGTGGATGAAGGACGGCGCTCAGCCCACCGACACCGTGCGGGTGCTGTTCAAGAAGTCCGGCGCGATCGAAGGCTGAGAAACGCCGTCATAAAGAAAGGAAAATCCATGCGGGAACTCGTCCTTTTTCTGGCAAAATCGCTGGTAGATCAGCCGGATGCGGTTCAAGTGATGGAAACCGAAGGCCCCGAAGCCATTATTCTGGAGCTGAGCGTGGCTCCCGACGATATGGGCAAGGTAATCGGCAAGCAAGGGCGTATCGCCAAGGCGATCCGCACGCTGGTTAAAGCGGCCACGGTGAAAAATTCCAAGCCGGTGTTTGTGGAAATCCAGTAAATGTGCCAGAAGGGCGGCAGGTTTTTGCCGCCCTTTTCTTCTATTCGTTTGTTTGAGGATGAAACATGCTTTCAGAATATTTGCTGATCGGCCAGGTGCTCCGCCCTCAGGGCATTCGGGGCCAGGTGAAGGTGCGGCCGGATACGGATGACCCCGGCCGGTTTGAGGAATTGGAATTTGTTTACTTAAAAAAGAACAATGAATACGTGCGCGCGGCTGTGGAGGATGTGTCCGTGCGGGACGACGGGGTGTACCTGCGGCTTGACGGCGCCAAGGACCGGGATGAGGCGGAAAAGCAGCGGGGCCTGATGCTGTATGTGGACCGGGCCCACGCCGTGCAGCTTTCGGAGGATGAAACGTTCATTTGCGATTTGATCGGCTGCCAGGCGGTGGACACGAAGGGAAACGAGCTGGGCAAGGTGACGGATGTGCTCCAGCCGGGCGGCAACGACGTGTACGTGATAAAAACGCCCAAGGGGGAAATGCTGCTGCCAGCCCTCAAGCACGTCATTCCCACAGTGGATGTGAAAAACGGCGTGATCGTGGTGGATGAAAGCCGGCTGCCGGAAGTGGCGGTGTGCAGCTGGGAGTAATCAAAAAAGGGGGAACTGGCATGGAAAACGCGGAGCAATACCTGAAGGAATACTACGGCGGCCATGATGAGGATGCGCGGCTGAGGACCAAGCATGGATATGTGGAATACCATACCACCATGCGGTTCATTGAAAAGTATCTTAAGCCCGGCGACCGCGTGCTGGAAATCGGCGCGGGCACCGGGCGCTACAGCCATGCCCTGGCCCGGCGGGGCTTCCGGGTGGACGCGGTGGAATTGGTGCAGCACAACATCGACATTTTCCGCCAGAAGACCCGCCCCGGCGAACACGTGACCATCGTGCAGGGCAACGCGGTGGACCTGGGCGCCTTTGGGGACGATACCTACGATATCACCCTGCTGCTGGGGCCCATGTACCACCTGTTTACCATAGAGGACCAGAAAAAAGCGCTTCAGGAGGCCATCCGCGTGACCAAGCCCGGCGGCGTCATTTTCGCGGCCTACTGCGGCAACGACGCCACCATCGTGCAGTATTGCTTTGGACGGGGCATGTTCAAGGAGCCGAGATACCGGGAATTGATCGATCTGGAAACCTTCAAGGCGTCCTCCTCCTTTGCGGAAATTTTCGTGCTGCACCGGAAAGAGGATATTGACGCGCTGATGGCGGACCTGCCCGTCCGGCGGCTGCACTACGTGGGCACGGATATGGCGGCCAATTATATGCGGGACACCGTAGACGCCATGGACGATGAAATGTACAGCCTGTTTTTGAAATACCAGGACGCGATTTGTGAGCGGCCCGATCTGGTGGGCGCCAGCAATCACATGCTGGATGTGTTCCGAAAGCTATAAGGAGAGAAAAAAATGGCCCTGCCCGAATTGGATAATCACGATTTCCGTATCCGGTACTACGAACTGATGCTGTCGGGGGATATTTCCGCTATGCCGGAAATTCCCCTGCCGGCAGGGTATTCCTACGCCTTCTATCAGCCTGGGGACCGGGACGCTTGGATCGAAATCGAAAAAAGCGCCAGGGAATTTTCAACATATGAGCAGGGCCTGGAGGCCTGGAACCGTTATTACGCGGGCCGGGACGGCGAATTGCAAAGCCGCATGGTGTTCGTTTTGAACGGTGCGGGAGAGAAGGCGGCCACCGCCACGGCGTTTTATGATATCCGCGGCATCGACCCAAGCGGCGACGGCTGGCTGCATTGGGTGGCGGTGAGGCGGGAGGAACAGGGAAAGGGCCTGTCCAAGCCCCTCATTTCCCACGTGATCCAGATTATGAAGGGGCTGGGCCAGACCCGCGCCAAAATCCCCACCCAGACCACCACCTGGCTGGCGGTGAAGGTGTATTTGGATTTGGGCTTCCGGCCCATCGAAAAGAATTTCATCCGCTGCCGGGACGGCTGGCGCATTGTGAAGCGCCTGACGAATCACCCCGCCCTTGCCGGTCTTGACCCCGCCGCGGATGAAGAAGTATTGAATGAGAGGGAAGCGGAAGCATGACCATCGATATCCTGACCATTTTTCCCGAAATGTTTTTCAGCGTGCTCAGCGCCAGCATCCTGGGCCGGGCGCGGCAGCAGGGCCTGATTGAAATCGAGGCCACGGATATCCGCCCCTTTTCCGCCTCCAAGCACAAAAACACCGATGATTACCCTTACGGCGGCGGCGCGGGCATGCTGATGATGGCCCAGCCCATCGCGGACTGCATGCGGGCCGTGTGCGAAAAGCGGGGCGTTCCCTGCCGGGACAATACCCAGGAAGGCGAAAGCGCTTTTTCCAACGTGCGGCGCATTTATTTATCCCCCCGCGGCGTGCCGCTGACGCAAAAGCTGGCCCAGGAATTGGCCGGGGAGGAGCACTTGATTTTGCTCTGCGGCCACTATGAGGGGGTGGACCAGCGGGCGCTGGATAAATATATCGATTTGGAAGTCTCCATTGGGGATTATGTGCTCACCGGCGGCGAGCTGGGGGCCATGGTGCTGGCCGACTGCGTGTCCCGCCTCATCCCCGGCGTGCTGGGCAGCGAGGAAAGCCCTCAGGATGAAAGCTTTTCCGACGCGGGGCTGCTGGAGTATCCGCAGTATACCCGGCCCCGCACCTTTGAGGGAATGGACGTGCCGGAGGTGCTTTTAAACGGCGATCACGCCAAAATCGCCGCTTGGCGGCGGGAGCAGGCCATCCTTGCCACCGTCCAGCGCAGGCCGGACCTGCTGGAAAAGGCCAGATTGACCCCTAAGGAACGCAGGATGCTTATTGACAAACCCATGGAACCGTGATAAAGTGACAGCAGCAAAAGGAACACCCGAAAAAATCCATCAGAAAAAAAGGAGCGCGCCTACCATGCAATACGGACACTTCGATGACCAGCACCGGGAATACGTGATTACCCGGCCGGATACCCCCTATCCCTGGATCAACTATCTGGGCAGCGAGGATTTTTTCTCTCTGGTCAGCTGCACCTCCGGCGGCTACAGCTTCTATAAGGACGCCCGGCTGCTGCGCCTGACCCGCTACCGCTACAATAACGTGCCTACCGACGTGGGCGGGCATTACTTCTATATCAACGATCAGGGCACGGTGTGGAACCCCGGCTGGCAGCCCACCCAAACGCCCCTGGATGAGTACGAGTGCCGGGTGGGCACGGGCTACACCGTTATTTCCTCGGAAAAGAACGGTCTCAAGGCCAAGCAGACCATTATGGTGCCCCGCGGGAAAACGGCGGAAGTAACCAGGTTGGAGCTCACCAACGTGTCCGGCCAGGAAAAGCAGGTGTCCCTGTACAGCTTTGTGGAATTCTGCCTGTGGGATGCGCAGGATGACAGCACCAATTTCCAGCGCAATTACGCCCTGGCCGAATTTGAGTTTGAGAACGGCGGCGCCGTGCAGTACCACAAAACGGAATACCGGGAACGCCGCAACCATTACGCCGTGTACGCCGTGAATACTCCCGTGGACGGCTTTGACACCGACCGGGAAACCTTCCTGGGCCTGTATAACGGCTTTCAGCGGCCCGACGCCGTGCTGGAGGATAAGCCCCGCAATTCCGTGGCCCACGGCTGGGCCCCCATCGGCAGCCACTGCGTCCGCCGCGTGCTCAAGCCGGGGGAGAGCGCTTCCTTTATTTTCGTGCTGGGCTATTGCGAAAACCCGGAGGATCAGAAATTTGAAGCCCACGAGGTTATCAACAAGGCGCCCGCCCACGCCCTGCTTTCCTGCTTCCAGACGGACGCGCAGTTTGAAGCGGCGCTTTCCGAGCTCAAGGCCTATTGGGAAAAGCTGCTCAGCCGCTTTACCATTGAAAGCGGAAACGATAAGTTTGACCGCCAGGTGAACATGTGGAACCAGTATCAGTGCATGGTCACGTTCAACATGAGCCGCTCCGCCTCCTATTTTGAAAGCGGCATTGGCCGCGGCATGGGCTTCAGGGATTGCAGCCAGGATTTGCTGGGCTTTGTGCATTTGATTCCGGAGCGCGCCCGCCAGCGCATTCTGGATATCGCCTCCACCCAGTTCCCCGATGGCAGCGCCTACCACCAGTACCAGCCGCTGACCAAGCGGGGCAACATGGCCGTTGGCAGCGGGTTCAACGATGACCCCCTGTGGCTCATCTTCGGCGTGAGCGCCTACATCAAGGAAACCGGCGATTTCGGCATCCTGGATGAAATGGTGGACTTTGATAACGATTCTTCCCTGGCTCAAACGCTTTTAGAGCATCTGCGCCGCTCCTTCCGCTACATCGCCAACCACAAGGGCCCCCATGGGCTGCCCCTGATCGGCCGGGCGGACTGGAACGACTGTTTGAACCTGAACTGCTTCTCCGCCCATCCCGGCGAAAGCTTCCAGACCACCGGCCCCTCCGAAGGCCCCGTGGCGGAAAGCGTGTTCATTGCCGGCATGTATGTGGGCG
>CAMOHY010000199.1 GCA_946615495.1 uncultured Clostridia bacterium | reverse complement strand
TTTGTGCGATTTTTACAGAATGTGAGACAGCGCCCAGACTATCGGCAAACCCCAGGAAAGTATGAAAGGGCCGCATCCCTTTCATCTTCAATCCGCAGGACCGGCTTTTGCTGTTCCCATCGAAAGACTGCTTGCAGACTTTCGATGGCATGATTATTTGACCACCAGGTTCAGCAGGCGGCCCGGCACATAGATGCACTTGACGATCTGCTTGTCCCCGATGAGCGCCTTTACGGCGTCCAGCTTGGGCAATTCATCCTGGGCGGCTTCGCGGGTGAGGGTAACGGGCACCATCAATTTGCCCTTTACCTTGCCGTTTAGCTGCACGGCGATTTCCACTTCGTCCCGCACCAGGTACTTTTCGTCAAACTTGGGCCAGGGCTGGGTATAGACCGGTTCGCCAAAGCCCATTTCCTGCCAAATTTCTTCGCAGATATGGGGAGACACGGGGGAGAGGAGGAGCAGCAGCGTCTTGTATTCGCCCTGGGTGATGCTGCCCTTCTGCATCACTTCGTTCACCAGCGTCATCATTTGGGCGATGGCGGTGTTGAACTTCATTTTTTCGTAGTCCTCGGTGACTTTCTTGATGGTCTGATGGAAGGATACCTTCAGATCGTCGCTGAACTGTTCGCCGGGAGCGGTGATTTCCTGCAATCTCCACACGCGGTCCAGGAATTTGCGGCAGCCGCGGGCGCCGTTGGTGCTCCAGGGAATGGCCTGATCGAAAGCGCCCATGAACATTTCGTACATGCGGAAGGCGTCTGCGCCGATTTCGGCAATGATTTCGTCGGGGTTTACCACGTTGCCGCGGGATTTGCTCATTTTTTCGCCGTCGGAGCCCAGAATCATGCCCTGGGCGGTGCGCTTGGCGTAGGGTTCGGGCGTGGGCACTTCGCCGATATCATAGAGGAAGCGGTGCCAGAACCGGGAATAGAGCAGATGGCGGGTCACGTGCTCCATGCCGCCGTTATACCAGTCCACAGGCAGCCAATATTTCAGCTCCTCCTGGCTGGCGAAGGCCTTGTCGTTGTGAGGATCGCAGTAGCGCAGGAAATACCAGCTGCTGCCCGCCCACTGGGGCATGGTGTCGGTTTCCCGCTGGGCGGGGCGGCCGCACTTGGGGCAGGCGCAGTTCACAAAGCTTTCGATGCGGGCCAGGGGGGATTTGCCGTCGGTGCCGGGCTGGAAATCGTCAATTTCAGGCAGGCGGAGGGGCAATTCCTCGTAAGGCACGGGCACCACGCCGCAGTGGGGGCAATGAACGAGCGGAATGGGTTCGCCCCAGTAGCGCTGGCGGTTGAAGGCCCAGTCCTTCATTTTATATTGCACGCCGGGACGGCCAATGCCGCGCTTTTCAATTTCCTCCAGCACCCGCGCGATGGAATCCTTCTTGTTGGTGTAGCCGTTGAGGAAATCGGAATTGACCATTTCGCCGTCGCCGGTGTAGGCTTCTTTTTCAATGTCGCCGCCCTGAATGACCTGCACGATATCGATGCCGAACTTATGGGCAAATTCCCAGTCGCGCTGGTCATGGGCGGGCACGGCCATGATGGCGCCGGTGCCGTAGCCCATCATCACGTAGTCCGAAATGAAAATGGGCACCTCCTTGCCGGTCAGGGGGTTCAGGGCGGACAGGCCCTCGATCTTGAGGCCGGTCTTTTCCTTGGTCAGCTGGGTGCGCTCAAATTCGGTTTTCTTGGCGCATTCATCCCGGTAAGCCTGGATGGCGTCCATGTTGCTGATTTGGGCGGCGTAGCGGTCAAGGAGGGGATGCTCCGGCGCCATGACCATAAAGGTGACGCCAAAGAGGGTATCGGGCCGGGTGGTGTAAATTTCCACCTTTTCATCGGCGCCATCAAGCGGGAACTGGACGAACGCGCCGGTGGATTTGCCGATCCAGTTGATCTGCTGCTGCTTGATATTTTCGGGATAGTCCACGGTTTCCAGGCCCTGGAGCAGCTTGTCCGCGTACGCGGTGATGCGCAGATACCACACGTCCTTGGGCAATTGGATCACGTCGCCGTGGCAGATATCGCACTTGCCGCCCTGGCTGTCCTCGTTGGAAAGAACCACCTTGCAGGAGGGGCAGTAGTTGACCAGGGTTTTGTCCCGGAACACCATGCCATGCTCAAAGAGCTTTAAGAAAATCCACTGGGTCCACTTATAATAGTTGGGGTCGGTGGTGTCCACCTCGCGGCTGTAATCGAAGGAGAAGCCGATTTTCTTCAGCTGCTCCCGGAAATGGTCCACGTTCTGCTTGGTCACGATGGCGGGATGGATATTGTTTTTGATGGCGTAGTTTTCCGTGGGCAGGCCAAAAGCGTCCCACCCGATGGGGAAAAGCACATTGTAGCCCTGCATGCGGCGCATGCGGGAAATAATGTCCATAGCGGTGTTGGACCGGGGATGGCCCACGTGCAGGCCATGGCCGGAGGGATAAGGAAATTCAATCAGGCTGTAAAATTTGGGCTTGGAATGATCCTCGGAAGCGGCAAAGGCTTGACGATCTTCCCAAATTTTCTGCCACTTGGGTTCGATCTGTGCGGGTACATAGGGCTTGACCGGCATGAAAAAGCCTCCTTCATCATTACGGATTTATCCATTATAATCAGAAATGCAAATTTTGTAAAGGGTCTCCTTGCCCCGGAAGGGGCCGCAGATGAACGAAACGTAAACTTTTTTGGTATTTTTGCTTTTTGTGCAGGGAAAAGCGCTTTTGATGTGTTATTATTACGATAAAATGGATGGAAAACGGCAGTTTTCCGGAAAGGGGCTGGAAAATGGCGGGAAAGAGGTGTATAATATCCGTGCTTCCCGTCCGGCGGCGGGGGCTGGTTGGCGTTTGCCTGGGGCTGACGCTGATTTTGGCCTTTTTGCTGCTGCTCATCCGGCCCGGCGCTGCCCCGCGGCTCTGGGACGCAGACAGGCTGGAAGCCGCCGCCAAGGGATTGACGCAATATGATGTGACGCTGCGGCTGGACGCCGAAAACGCCGCCCTTTCCATTTCGGAAATCATCACGTTTTCCAACGCCACGGGGGACGCGCTGAACAGCCTGGTGCTGCGCACCTGGCTGAACGCCTACCAAACGGAGGATACCAGCCCGGCGGCCCTGGAGGAAGTGTACGACGAGTGCTACCCGGAGGGGTTTTCCCCCGGCGGCGTGCAGATATACGACGTGATCTGGAATGGGGAGCGGGCGGAATGGAGCCTGGAGGGAGAAGGGAAAACGGCCCTTCGCGTTTCCATTCCCATGTTGCAGGACGGGGAAACGGGAACGCTGCTGCTGCGGTGCGTAGCCACTATTCCCCGGTGCCGACACCGCACGGGGCAGAGCGGAAAGAATTTTGCCCTGGGAAACGCGGTGCCGCTGCTGTCCCGCTATGAAAACGGGGAATGGCGGGAGGACGCCTACAGCCCCATCGGCGATCCCTTCGTCAGCGACTGCGCTAATTTCCGCGTAACGGCTTATCTGCCGGAGGGCTTCGCGCCCGCCGCCTCCTGCGAAATGTACAGGACGGGGGATAGCTGGCAGGGAGAAATGAAAGCCGCGAGGGACTTTGCCCTGTGCGCGGGGCCGGATTGGAAAACGGCGAAGGGGGAAAGCGGCGGCGTGCGCCTTTATTCCTTTGCCAAAACGCCGGAAGGGGCGCGCAACGCCCTGGGAGACGCCCAAAAAGCGCTGGAGACCTTTGCTTCCCTGTACGGGCCTTACCCCTATCCCACCCTGACGGTGTGCAGCGCCGCCTTTCCGTTTGGCGGCATGGAATACCCAGGCCTGATAATGATCGGGGAGGAAAACTACGCCCAGGGGAAGGAAAACACCCTGGAATTGACCATTGCCCATGAAACGGCCCACCAATGGTTTTACGCCTTGGTGGGGTCGGACCAGGCAAAGCAGCCCTGGCAGGATGAAGCCATCTGCGAATACGCTATGCTGCGCTATGTGCGCGCCCGGTATGGCCGGGGCAGCTTTGACACCCTGAAATATTACCGGGTGGATGCGCCGATGCAGGAAAGGACGGGCACGAAGCTGACGCCGGGCAGCCCCATCGATTATTTCGGCAGCCTGAACGATTACGCCACGGTGGTATATGGCCGGGGCGCGGCGCTGCTGCTGGCGCTGGATGAAATGCTGCCCCAGGGCGTGGACGCGTTTTTGCGCTCCTACGCGGAGGAATTTGCTTTTCAGTTCGTGTCCAGGGAACAATTGGAAGGGTTTTTGAACGCCTGGTCCGGGATGGACCTGCGCCCCCTCCTGCTGGATTATTTGGACACGCTGATGGAATGAACGCTTGACGATAGATAAAGGAATGAGGTGCCAATACCGATGAAGCCACAGGAATGCTGCGTGCTGATCCCCTCCCTGTCCCCGGATGAAAGGCTGCCGGCCTATGTGAAGGAGCTGCTGGCGGCTGATTTTGGGCTGATTCTGGTGGTGGACGACGGCTCCAGCAAAGAATACCAGCCCATCTTTGAGGAAATTGCCGGGTGGGACGGATGCGCCGTGACCCATCACGAGGTGAACCGGGGCAAGGGCGCGGCCCTGCGCACGGGCTTTGAATATATCAAGGCGCATACCGCCCTTCAGGGCGTCATCACCGCCGATTCCGACGGCCAGCACACCGTGGCGGACACGCTGAAGCTGGCGGCGGAATTGGGCGAAAAGGAAGAAGTGCTGCTGGGCAGCCGGGATTTTTCCCGGAATAATCCCAACGTGCCCCCCAAATCCCGCTTTGGCAACCGCCTGACCTCCTGCGTGTTCCGCCTGCTGTATGGAAAATGGCTGCCGGACACTCAAACGGGCCTGCGGGCCTTCCGGCGCAGCCTGATTGATTTTATGCTGGGCGTTACCGGCGACCGGTTCGAGTATGAAATGAACATGCTCATTCAGTGCAGCGCGCTGAAAATTCCCATGCGGCCCATCACCATTGAAACCATTTATCACGAGGAAAACAAGGGCACCCATTTTCACCCCATCCGGGATTCCTGGCGCATTTACAAATTGCTGCTGGGCAGCTTTTTCCGCTACAGCGCGGCCAGCATCCTGTCCTTCCTGGT
>CAMOHY010000198.1 GCA_946615495.1 uncultured Clostridia bacterium | reverse complement strand
AACCTAAGCGGAACACGCGGAAACAAATATCGCTATGCCTACCACGTATCTTCGCGAGGAGTGGGTCCAGGGCGGTCACCGCCCTGGCGCAGAGTTTGAGGCCGCGCAGGCCTCAACGTTCCCTTTCTTGGTTTTAATCTCTATTTCATCCTTGAGAACAAGCTTGTTATGATCCGCGAAATTTTATACCGCGTAGGAATGCAGGCCTGGCAGCAGCAGATTGACCCCGGCGAAGGTGAACACCACCAGGACGAGGGCGATGATGGACAGATAAGCCATGCGTTTTCCCTGCCATTTGAGCCGCAGCCGCTGGTGCAGGTAAATGGCGTAAAAAATCCAGGTAATCAGCGCCCAGGTTTCCTTGGGGTCCCAGCTCCACCAGCTGCTCCAGGCCTGCTCCGCCCAGATGGCGCCGGAGAAAATTACCACGGTGAGCAGCAGAAAACCCAGGCACACCAGGCGATAGCCCATATAATCGATTTGCTTCATTTTTGCGTTCTCTTCGCTTTTGCCCTTTTTGAGCTGCATAAGGTAGCTGACGCCCAGTCCCCCCGCGATAGCGAAGGCGGCATAGGAGAAGGCGGCGCTGCCGATATGCAGCACGAACCAGGTGGAACGCAGGGCGGGCATGATATCCTTGATTTCCATGGGCTGGAAGGCGGCGTAGCTGAGCACCAGGAAAGCCACCGGCATGGCAGCCGTCATCACCCACTCCTGCTTTAAGCGCCGGTAGAGCGCAAAGGCCATTACCACCGCGGCCCAGGCAAAGCCGGACGCGAATTCAAACTGATTGGCCAAAGGCACGCGCTCGGCCTCTATGCCGCGCCATGCCATAAACGCCGTATGCAGCCCAAAGCTGGCCGCCAGCAGCAGGCGGGCAATTTTCCGCAGCCCTTCCTTTTTCATGGAGGAGCCGACGAATTGGAATACGGAGGCCGCAAAATAACCGATCAAAGCGGCGAAAAACAGAATGTTCACGCTTCCTTCTCCTTTTCATTCAGCAGTACGTCCAATTCCAGCATCAGCCCCTGCTGATTCTTGGGCGACAAAACGGCGAAGCCCTCCTGCCCCACCCGCACATAAACCGGCACGGCGAAAAAGCACAGGTACAGGGCGGCCACCATCAGGGCAAAGCTGAAATACAGGCCGCCAAACAGCCAGGAGGATACATGCTTTACGCGCAAGCCCGGATATTCCGCGGGCGAAAGAAAGGTGAAGCTGATATCGCCGATTCGCAGCGCTTCGCCGGGGAACGCCAGCACCGACGTGGACATGCCGCCGGAAATGGACTGGATGGAATACACCGGGTCCTCATAGCTGCTGGCCGTGCTGGTGACCAGGGTGTAATTGCCGTCCTCCTCCCGGATAAAGCCCGGATACAGGGCTTGGAAATACACACCGTTCCGCCCGTCAATGGAGAGGAAGCACGGGTCGGTAAGAAACATGATTTCCTCCGCGCCGTTTGCGTGGTTGGTGATTTTGACCCTTCCAGCCGTGCCGTAGGTTTGCTGATAAATCTTGAATTCGCCAAAGCGCATCGGCTCGTTCACCCGAATTTCCTGCCGCTTTTCCCGCTGGCCGTCGGCGCTGCGGGCCAAAAGCACGCTGGCGTAATCCAGCTTGCCCGTTTCATCCTGGATATGAAAGCTTTCGCAGGTAACGGTCGTGCCGTCCTCCAAGGTCAGCGTGCCGCCGGGCATGACGGTTTGGTCCCGGATATCCGGCGTCATCAGCACCAAGGAGCCAAAGAGCAGCACCAGGAGAATGGATAAATGCGTCAGGAACGAGCCGTAAAACCCGGCGGCGTTTTTGTGAAATACCTTTCCGTCCCCATCTTCCTCCGCGCGAAAACGCCGGGCGGCCAGATAGCCCTCCAGCTTTTCCCGCTGCCGCGCTTCCAAAGTTTGCTCCCCCTGGGCGGCCCTGGCCCGCGCCAGCCATTCGCCGCTTGCCTTCCTGGTTTGGGGGAAGCGCAGGATGGAGCAAAGGGTCAAATTCAGGCACAGCAGAATTTCCAGGACGTAAAAATACCAGGTGTGAAAAATATCCGTCGCGCCCAAGGCCATCATAAGCTGCGCCGCCTGCGACCCATACAGCCTTACATAGCGCATGGCGCTGTCCTGCTGGGGAATCAGCGAGCCCGCCAGCGACAGGAGCATGACGGCGGACAGCAAAATCATGCCGAATTTCATGGACCGAAAAAAACGAAAAAATTTCTTCAACGCGTATCCCTCTTCGCGAATACAGTATGGTTGAATTCAAAGCCAAAGGAACGGGAGGGCCTTGCGGTTTCCCGCCTGCCCGTTCCCGGGGAAGATCAGCGCGCGAGCAGGCGCAGCGCTTCGTCGATCAGCGCTTCCGCCTTATCCAAGCAGCTGTTGTCCAGCTTGGAATTGTGGGCGCCTTCGCTGTTTTCCACAAACACGAAATCCCAGTACCACTGTCCCTTGCGGTTCAGCTCCCGAACAGCGTTCATTTCTTCTTCCGTGTAATTGCCGGAGGCGACGGCGTCGGCCAGCTTGTTGGTCAAATCTTCCAATTTATAGCCAATAGCGATGGTACGCTCCTCCATCTTATCCTGAATACCGTGCACGAAGGCGGTCAGGTCGGCATGGCAGGCGGCGCAGTTGGCCTGAATGGCTTCGCTTTGCAGCGGGCTTACCAGCGTATGGCTCCAATAGGCATTTCCGTCTTCCTTGGTCACCCGTTCCATGTGGCAGTCCGCGCAGGTGAACATGGAGGCGTGCACGCTGCCCGCGCCCAGATAGGTTTCAAATTCCGGATGCTGGGCCTTGAGCTGGCGAACGCCGGTGCGCGGATTGGTGTAATCCGCAAAGTCCATGGCCTGGTAGTAAGCGTACATGTCGTCGGGGTCGGCCACGCCCATGCCGATGTAGGGCAGGGTGGTGGCTTTGGAATCGGGATCGAAGTAGTATTCCACGTGGCACTGGCCGCAGGCCGCGTTGACGGCGGCCACCTTGTCCGCATCCTCGCCCATGGCGTTCACCAGGTAGAGGTGGGTAATGGTCAGGCCCTGCGTGGGGTCGTTGGCGTGGCAGGTAAAGCAGCCCACGTCCTGTTTCATGTCGGCAGCCAAATCCTCAAAGGGCAGGGCATATGCGCTGTCGCCCATTTCCAGGGCCATGTGGGTGAAATCCGCCGTTTTGCAGGTGAAGCAGTTGGCCAGCTTATGGGGGCGGCCGGTGGATAGCAAATCCTGGATGCAGTAATAGTGGCCCCGCGCGCTGCCGTAATAGGTGCTAAAGGCGTTGCCCTCATACACCGTGGCGAGCATGGGGTATTCCGTTACATGATCCATCACTTCGCTGTTTTCGGCGTTCGCCATGTAGCTGGCGTAGATGTCCGGATAGGTGTTTTCCCATTGGTCCGCCGGAATCATGGTAACCCCGGTGCCGGCCGGCGCCACATTCGCGGGCTCAGCTGCCAGGGCGCACCCGGTGGCGCACAGGAAAAGCACGGTCACAAACATCGCCGCAACGAGCTTTTTCATTGAATTGTTTCCCCTCCTTATATACGGACGGGCGATGGATGAAGGCCGCATCCATCCCGCAATCCATGAAGTATGAATGATAAAAGAAGGATCGCAAATCGGGTGATTGGCCTCCTTTGCGATCTCATGTTTTTTATCTGTGATTGATTATAGCATAGAGCGAAACAACCGTCAATTTCTGTTTTTTCCCATCAAGGCTTCATGGCGGCCCTCAGAGCGTCCACCTGGTCCAGGTGCTCCCAGGGCAGGTCCACATCCGTGCGGCCAAAATGGCCGTAAGCGGCGGTCTGCCGGTAAATGGGACGGCGCAGGTCCAAGCGCTCAATGATGGCGTCGGGCCGCATATCAAACACCTTTTCCACCAGCTTGGCAATCTCCGCGTCGGGGATCACGCCGGTGCCGCGGGTGTTCACCTGGAAAGAAACGGGCTTAGCCACGCCGATAGCGTAGGCCAGGGCGATTTCGCACTGCCGGGCCAGGCCGGCGGCCACCACGTTTTTGGCCGCGTGGCGGGCGGCGTAGGCGGCGCTGCGGTCCACCTTGGTGGGGTCCTTGCCGGAGAAGGCGCCGCCGCCGTGGGGGGCGTAGCCGCCGTAGGTGTCCACGATGATTTTGCGCCCGGTCAGGCCGCTGTCGCCTGCGGGGCCGCCCACCACGAAGCGGCCAGTGGGGTTAATGAAATACTTGGTGTCAGCGCTGAGCAGTTCGGCGGGGATCACCTGGCGGATCACCTGTTCAATCATGGCGCGCTCAATTTCTTCATGGGTCACCTGCTCGTCGTGCTGGGTGGAAATCACGATGGTGTCCACGGCCACGGGCTTGCCGTCCTCGTACACCACCGTCACCTGGGATTTGCCGTCGGGCCGCATCCAGGGGCAGGCGCCGTTTTTGCGCACCAGGGCCATGCGGCGGGTGAGCCGGTGGGCCAAGGCGATGGGCATAGGCATCATTTCCGGGGTTTCATCGCAGGCAAAGCCAAACATCATGCCCTGGTCGCCCGCGCCGGTTTCTTTTCCGTTTTCATGCCGGGTTTCCAGCGCCGCGTCCACGCCCTGGGCAATGTCGGGCGACTGGTCGTGCACGGCGGTGAGCACGGCGCAGCTTTCGCCGTCAAAGCCCTTCTTGGCCCGGTCGTAGCCGATTTCGTTTACCACCTTGCGCACAATGTCCGCAATGGGCACATAGCCCTTGGTGGTGATTTCGCCCATCACCAGAATGAGGCCTGTGGTGGCGCAGGTTTCGCAGGCCACGCGGGAATAGGGGTCCTGCCGGAGCAATTCGTCCAGCACGGCGTCGGAAATCTGGTCGCAGATTTTATCCGGATGCCCTTCGGTAACGGATTCAGAGGTAAACAGGGTTCGCATGGTTTTTTTCCTCCTTTGGGATGATATTCTGAACACCGTCCGGGCCGCAAAAAAGGGCCGCTCATCCACAGACAAGCGGCCCTGAAAAAGGTTTTCGTTTGCGCCTTATCTGCCAGCGTGAATGCTCACGCTGCTGGAATTAGCACCTTGCGGTTTCCCGCCGGTTGCCGGGCTTCATTGGGCCAG
>CAMOHY010000197.1 GCA_946615495.1 uncultured Clostridia bacterium | reverse complement strand
TCTCTGCCTCGTTTTTGTTGTTTCATTTTTTAACCCCACAGCAGGGCCAGGGCGGGCACCATCTGCTTCTTCCTGGAAACCACGCCCTTGAGGAACACGCTGTCGCCCTCGATTTGGCTAATGCCAAAGGCCTGGCGGATAATTTCCTTGTCGCCCAGGAAAACGAGCTGCGTTCCTTCCCTGAGCACATCGGTAATCATCAGCAGCACCATATCATAGTGCTTTTCCTCCTTCAGCTTTTCCATTTCCTGAAGGAATTCATCCTTCCGCTTTAGCATATGTTCGGAGTCCATGGTGGTGATTTGGCTGATGCCCAGCTTGTGATCGGCCAAATGGAATTCCTTAAAGTCCGTTTTCAGCAGCACGGACGCCGACTTGTCGGCGGAACTGGCGGAGAAAACCTCCCGGCCCAGCGCTTCCAAATCGATGCCCGCAATGCGGGCCAGCCGGTCCGCGATGCGCCGGTCCCTGGGGGTAGTGGTGGGGGACTTGAACATCACCGTGTCGCTCACGATGGCGGCGGCCATGAGCCCCGCCAGCTTTTCGCCGGGCATGAGCCCATGCTCCTGAAACATGGTGGCCACGATGGTGGTGGTGGAGCCCACGGGCTCATTGCGCATGAACACGGGATAGCCCGTCTGCACATCAGCCAGGCGGTGATGGTCGATAATGCCCACCAATTCCGCCTGGTCCAGCCCCGGAACGGACTGGCCCACTTCGTTGTGGTCCACCAGCACGATGCGCTTGCGCCGGGGACGCAGCAGGTGGTAACGGCTCAGGGTGCCTACCACCTTGTCCTCCCTATCCAGCACAGGGTAGCTGCGGTAGCGGCTTTGAAGCACAGCCTCCCGCACGTCGTCCAGAAAGTCGTCCTCATGAAAGCACACCAGCTCATCCGTTTTGGCAATGCGCCCCACCGGCGTGGCCTGGTACAGCATGCGGGCGGCCCGCCAGGCATCGTAGGGCGTGGTAATGATGCAGGTTTGGGAGGCCAGGCCGTGATATTTTTCGGCCAGGCTGCTTTGGCACAAAATGATGCAGCTGGCCTTCAATTGGAGCGCCTGCTCCACCACGTCCTCCTGCTGGCCGCAAATGACCACGGCCCCCTCCTTGACCCCCTTCAGCCCTTCGCCGGGGGTGGGCAGCGCGATCACCACGTCGCCGGAAATGAAATCAAACACGTCGTCTTCCCGGTTGATGATGTGGCCCTCCAGGGCGGAGAGCACATTGAACACCGGCGCGTTGCGCACGACGGGCACCTCAATGGTCTGCATATCGCTTTCCGCGATACCTCCCGCCGTCACCATGCCAAAGAGCGTGCCGTCCTCATTGGTAACGGGCAGGGCGCTCAAATTCGGGTTCTCCTGCATAATTTCCCAGGCGTGGCTCACCGGCACGCTGCCGCCAAGCCTGGGCGGCCGGTCAAACTCGATATCCCTTACCTGGGTGCGCACGGTGGAAATCAGCATGGGCGGCTGAAAGCCAAAGCGCTTGAGCAGGAATGTGCTTTCATCGTTCATTTGCCCCAGCCTTGCGGGCACATAGCCGTTATCGCCCAAGGCGTTGCACAGGCTGGCATAGGCCATGGCGGATACGATGGAATCGGTGTCCGGGTTGCGGTGGCCGCAAACGTAGGTAGTGCTTTGCAAGAAAAATCGCCTCCTTTGTGTCGGTTGGGCAAGGGTTCAATTCAGGTTCAGCAGCTTCCGCATTTGCTCAATGGCCCCGCTGCCGCCGGAGGAAAGCAGCTCTGCGCACCCCGTTTGCTCCTCCCCGGCCAGCAGCGACAGCGCTTCCAAGCGCCGTTTCAATTGCCTGACGGTGCCTTCGTTTCCGTCAATGAGCGGAACGGAGGGAAAAAACCGTTGAATCGCCTGCTTTAAAAACACATAATGGGTGCACCCCAGCACCACAGCCTCCACCTTCTTTTCCCGGTAGGGCCGCAGAAGCTTTTCCAAATAATCCTGGAGAGCCGGGCTGTCCAATTCGCCGCGCTCGGCAAACTCCATCAGTCCCCGGCAGGGCAGGGAAACCACGCCTTCCCCGTACAACGCATACAGCTGCGCATATTTTTCCCCGGCGATGGTGCCCGGCGTGGCCAGCGACAGCACCACGCCGTCCTGATGCAGAAGGGACGCGGGCTTTAGGGCCGGCTCCATGCCGATGATGGGCAAGTCGGCGTATTCCGCGCGCAGGGTGGCCGCCGCGGCGCTGGTGGCGGTGTTGCAGGCGATTACGATGGCCTTGCAGCCCTTATCGAGCAGGGTTTCCACCACCCGGCGGGAAAGAGAAAGCACCTGTTCCTTGGTTTTTGTGCCATAAGGCGCGTTTTTCGTATCGCCATAAAAGATAAAATGCTCATGGGGCAATTGGCGCATCGCTTCTTTCAACACGCTGATGCCCCCCACGCCGCTGTCAAACATGCCAACGGGCGCGTTCCGGACAGGCTCAGGCATCAATCCGACTGCCCCCCTTCCTCCATCCACACCCGCAGGGCATCCAAATCCTGCTGCTGGTACAAATAAAAATCCTCCGTTCCGGCGCTGCAGGTCAGGCGCACATGCCGTTCCTCCGGGTCGTCCGGGCTGGTGTCCGGCAGGAGGCGGATTTCCTGAATTTCTCCCCGCTGGATCGGATAGCCGCTCATCCGGTAGGGCTCCATCTGCCAGCCGTCCGGCAAAAGCAGAATCAGCCAGCCCCGCAGCAAAATAAAGCTGCCATGATGCTCATAAAAATCTTCGGCAGCCCTGTCGATATCCGCCATCACGGCCGCAGGATCGCCCAGGGTGTACAGCGCCCGGCCGAAGGGCGTTTTTTTCAGCAGCCATTTGGGATCGCTGAGAATAAGATAAGCGCCAAGAGAAATGAGCGCGATAAAAAGATCGATCCCGATAAGGATCAAAACAAATTTCATTTCCACGTGCTTGACCGCGCTGATTGCTCCCAATAGCGCGAAGCAAAGCATGAAAACGATGGCGGTTCCCACGCAGGTGCGCAGCATGCCCCGGTATTCCCTCCGCATCTGCCGCAGGCAAAATTGCTTCATTTATTTTCCCCTCCCTTTGGCAGTATAGCGCAAACAGAGGAGAAAGTCAATTGCAGGGCGCGGCGGCGGCCCTTTGCTATTCCATCGCGTCAAAATACTGGCAGATGGCGCGGGCCAAGGGCTCCATAGCGTTCAGCGCCTGCGGCAGGGTATTTTTATTGTTGCCCGCCTCAATGAGCAGGCTGGGGGTGGCCGCCTGCTGGTTGTACCGGCCGGATTTGAGCGATACGCCCCGGCATATTCCCTCCGCGCGCCCGTTCAGCGCGTCGGCAATGGCCTGAGCGGAACGCTGGTTAGCTTCCCAATCCGGCTTTTCATCCAGGCCGGACCCGGTGCCCTGGCCAATCAGGAATAAAAGCCTTGCGCATTCCAAATCATCCACCGCCACGGTATTGGGGCCGTTTCCTTTGGCGTAGGAATCGCGGTGCAAATCGATATATAGGTCATACCCCTCCGCCGCCGCGGCCTTCAGCGCTTCCAGGGAACGGGAATAGGCGGTGGACAGCCGGGGCGGCTCAAAGGCCGTGGTATCGTGGGTAACGAAAATACCGGCCTCCCTCAGCCGGGCAGACAGCTCCTCCCCCACCCGGACCACGTTAAAGGCGTTATCCGCCGTTCGCCAGGTCTCCGTCGGGGTATAGCGGTTTTCATCGTCCATTTCATAGGCTTCATAGGTGTGGGTATGATAAATGTATACCCGCCGCTGCCTGCTTTGCGGCAAGGAAGCGGAAACCACCTGCATGGTAAACGGCACGGCCTCCCCGGCCCGCTCCTCCGCCCAAGCGGTCAGCGCCTGGCTCACAGCGAAGGAAAAGAAAGCAAGCAAGCTCCAGGCCGCCATGATCCGCATCCGTTCACGGCCATTGAAAAGCGCCACACGTATCACCTCATGACAGTATATGCGGCGCTATACCCCATCATGCGAAAGATATTGTATTTCCTCCTCGGAAAGCCGCGGCTGGAGCGCCATATTCAGCCCGTCCGCGATGATGCGGGCCACCTTGCCCACCAATTCGTCCACTTCGCGGGGCGTTACCACCAATTCTCCCAACCCTTGGCAGGATATTTTCCCGATCAGGCTGTCCATGGCCTGGGCGTGCGCCTCCTCCTCCATGCCCATATCCGCAAGCAGCAGGGAAAGCGCATCCCTGGCAATTACCGAGGCATACACCACCATGGGCACCCCCACGGCGATAACCGGAATGCCCAAAGCGTCCTTATTCAGCCCGGCCCGGTGGTTGCCCACGCCGCTGCCGGGGCGAATGCCCGTATCGGTGATTTGAATGGTGGTGCAGATACGGCTGGAATCCCGCGCCGCCAGCGCGTCGATGGCAATAATCGCGGCAGGCTGCACCCGTTGCGCGATGCCCTTGACCACCTCCGCCGTTTCCATGCCGGTGATGCCCAGCACGCCGGGGGCCGCGGCGCATACGCCCCGGAGACGGCCCCGCAGCGCTTCATCCGTCATATCCTTTAGGTGGCGGGTAATGAGCAAATCTTCCAGCACACGGCTGCCCAGCGCGTCCGCCGTCATATGCCGGTTGCCAAGGCCCACCACCAGCACATCGCCAAAGGGCGGAAGCAATTCCCGCACAGCGGAGGACAGCGCCTGCGCCATCTCCAGCCGCTCCTTCGCACAGGCGTGGGAAAGGAAGGGATGGGTAAGGGTAATATAAGTCCCCTGGTCCTTTTCCAAAGCGCGGGCCGCTTCCGCCGTTTCAATCACTACATGCACTTCCTCCAAATCCCCATGCTTTATTTCCCGGCTGACTACGCCGGATAAGCCCGCCGACTGCTCCCGGCTTTCCACCGCCAGGTCCGTTCTGTACTGCATCCAGCATTCCTCCATTTTCGCCAAACACCCAGCCCTGCCGTTGCAGGCCGCGCCGGATGGTTCCTCCTTAGGTTGCGCGGCGAAGGGAGGAATTATCAAACTTGAACGCAAAAAAACGGCAGGCTTTTCAGCCTGCCGGTGAGTTTTTTTGAGCGAATAAGCCCGGAGACCCAGGGATTATTC
>CAMOHY010000196.1 GCA_946615495.1 uncultured Clostridia bacterium | reverse complement strand
ATGGCGGAATCCATGCCGAAATCGGACCCGTTCACCATTTCGCACCATTCGCTCATGCGGATTTTCTGCGTATGTCCCTGCGCCTTCATCCAGTTCATGAAGGAAATTTTGCTCTGGGTATCGCTCCAGTAGGAATGGCAGTCCACGGCGGAAAAATGGGCGTTCAAGCGCTGATTGTTCAAAATGGCGCTGACGTACTTGGCGGTCTGCCCGCCCCATTCGCCGCTTTCCGGTCCGGAAAGCTCCACGCCCGCCAGGTTGGGCCGCTTTTCCAATTCATCCAGGAACGCCAGATAGACCCCGGATATCTGGGCGGGTTCGTAATGGCAGCCCTCCTGGTTGCCGGCGTACCAATCCCACTGAGGCTCGTTGATGGGAGAAATGAATTTGACGGGAACGCCCATTGCAATGAAATGCTCCGCCACATCGCAGCAATAAGACGCCCAAGCGCCGTAGTTATCCGGGTCAATGTTGCTTTTCCCCTGGCCCTGGATCATCTGGGCAGTGCCGTTTTTCGTCAGGCGTTCCAGGGGGCTGTTGCAGAACAGCACCACTTCCTTCGCGCCTAAATCTACCGCCTTTTGCAGGAACCATACGGCGCCTTCGTCCTTGCTCCAGTCATATTCTCCAGGGGCCGTTTCAAAGCTCTGGGCCCGGCGGTGAATATCCTGATAGCTGCCATTGCCGCTGTCGGCGCTTCCCGCGCCTAAATTGTAGCGGTAATTGGTGAGCCCGATGCCGAAGTTCCGGTCAAACAGCAGCGTAGCAATTTGCTCCCGCACGGTGCGGCCCGTGTCGTTATACGGCGCGTCCCACAGGCCCGCATACTGGCTCCACCAGCAGCCGCTGGTGCCGAAGGATTCCAGGGTTTGAAAGGTGGTGTTTTCATCAATGGTCATCTGCGTCACCTCGGCGTAAACCGGCGTCAGCAGCAGCGCGCCGCACAGCAGCGTCAGCAGCAGGATAAAAAGAATTCTTTTTTTCATAGAAACCTCTCTTTTGTCTCATTCTTAAAGAGCGCTTTACATAGGAATGAAGAGTTGAGAGTGAAGAGTTGAGCGTTGAGCTATTTATATTGTTGATACCTTATATTCGCTGGATTTGCAGTGAGAAAGTGAACGCGGCTCTTTCAATTACCCAACCAAGCCGGACGATTCCAGATTTTCCACCAGCCAGCGCTGGGCAAACAGGTACAGCACCAGCAGGGGAGCCAGGAAGATCAGAATGCCGGCCTGCTTGAGGGCGTCAAAGGTCATATCGGTGGTCACAGGCACATTGTACCACACCCGCACCCGCTCCAGCAGCGTCACCTTGTTGGCGTCAATGAAGGTGGTAGCCAATTTGGAGGCCATGTAGGGGCCGGAGGGGTCAAAATAGCGGGTGTAGTAGGTGTCGCCGTAGTTCCACACGAAGGCCAGGATGGCTACCGTCACGATGGCGGGCACGGCGTTGGGCACCATGATGCGGAAATAGGTGCGGTAGAAGCCGCAGCCGTCGATGAGGGCCGCTTCCTCCAGCTCCTTGGGAATATTCTTAAAGAACTGGCTGAAAATGAGCACGAACAGGCTCTGATTCACGCCGAAGCCCAGCAGCGCCATCATGTACAGGGTGGCGGGCTGATTAATCAGGTTCCATTCCACTCCGAAGATGCGCAGGATGCCCAGGGCGTCAAAGTGGTTAAAGTAAATGTACTGGGCCAGCAGCAAGGATTGCCGGGGCACCAGGAAGCACAGCGCCACAAGGACGAACAAAAGGCCGCTGAACTTGTACTTGACCCGCGCCATGGTGTAGCCCGTCATGGCGGAAATGAACACCTGGATAGCCATGATGGCCAGAGCGAAGCCGATGGATTTTACCATGGTCATAATGCCTTCCGGCATGGTCATGCGGGAAGATGCCTGGAAGGACACGGTGGAAAACTTTTCGGGAATCCAGATCACGTTGGGATTGCCCAAATCCTCGATGGCGGAAAGCACCGATGGCACCAGCCGGATGAAGGGGTACAGAATCACGAAGCACAAGCCCAGAATGAGCAGGAAGGTGACCAGGTTCATGCCGAAGGAAGCCGTTTTGCGCTTGGCCAGATACACCTTCTGATCCGGAGATAAGCGCTCTTGCAGCTCCCGGCGCTTTTTCGCCAGCGCGGCGGGGGACATTGCGGGGTTCGCAGTCTTATTTGCCATTCTTGTTCACCGCCTTTCTTGTCAGCAGCAGCACCAGGCCCAGCACCAGCAGCACATTCAGGATATACACCACCGACAGGGCGGAGCCGATGCCGATCTTGTTCTTTTCAAAGGCGAAGGAGTAAGCCTCCTGGGCGATTTGAGAGGTTAAGAACAGGTCCACGATGGTGTAGATGACCACGAACAGAAGAATGTGCAATATGGAGGGAATGGTCACCTTCCAGAAGGTTTCGTAGGCGGTGGCCCCTTCAATTTTCGCCACCTCGTACATACTGGGGCTGATGGACTGCAGCGCCGCCAGGAACACCAGCGTCTGCACGCCGGAGCGGGAGATGATGGAGAAAATATTCTCCACAAACTCAATGAGGGGATTCAGGTACATAGCGGGAATGGAGGTGTAGCGGATCAGCATCCTCGCCACCAGACTTTGGGAGAACAAGCCGCCCCCCGCCGCCACCCAGTCGCTGCCGGTGGTGACGGTGAGCATATCGGTGACCACGTCCAGGCCCAGAATGATGGGCAGGAAGAAGATCATGCGCACCACGGCGCGGCCCTTGAATTTCCGGTTGGCAAGCAATGCCAGGAACAGGGAAAACAGGGTAATCAGGGGCATGTTCACAAGCACATTCGTGTTTTCATCCACCAGCACCCGCAAAATCTGCTGGGACTTGGTGGACACCTCCACGGTGAACAGGTCAATGTAGTTCTGCACGCCCACGGGGTCCAGCTTCATGGCGCCGAAATCATCCACGGTGATGAAGTGGAAGGAATAGACGACCGTGTTGATGAGCGGCAAAGCGAAGAACATGAGGAAGCCCAGCAGAAACGGAATCAGGAAGGTGAAGCCCAGCAGCTTGCGCTGGGTGGAATAACCGATGCGGACACGTTTCACAGCTTTTCTCCTCCTTCCTTTTCAATAACGTAGCCGTGGCCCGAAACGGCGGTTCCAGCTTCCGTTTCGTATGCGTCGCCGCCATAATTGACGGTCACCCTGACGCCGCCCTCATAGAGGGTTTCAAACACCTGGGGCGCCAGCATGCGATGATTCAGGATGGCCTTGCCGCCAATTTGCTCCCGGAGGGCGGTGGTCTGGGCAATGGCGTCGTTGATTTCTGCTTGCCAGTCCGCCCAATTGACGGCGTACAGGTATTCAAAGTGGCTGCTCTTGAAGGCGTAGGGGTTCTGGGCCGTTACGGTATATTTCACGGATGTTCCCAATTCCGCCGCGGTCAGCAGCGCGTCGTTCAGGCTGCGGGAAGAAAGGTTCACGTCCTCCCCCGCGATTTGGGTGAGGCCCGATAAGGCCAGTTGCTTGAAGGGAATGGTGGCGTAGAAGGACGCGTATTCGCTGCTGTCCCGGCTCACATCCACCGCCCACTGACCCAGGGGGGCCAGATCGGCGGCAGGATCATGGAACGACAGGGGGCCGGAAAGCTTCGACAGCGCATCCTTTACCAGCGCCCTTGCCTGCACCGGATTAATGATGGCCTGATACCGGTAATCCAGGAAGAAATCATGGGCCAAATCGCCGATGGCGAAGCTGGTCACGGGGACCGCTTCCTTATTCAGTTTTTCCGCCAAATAAGGCAGATACTTGGGCGACACCTGGGTGTAGGACCGGATGGGGTCCCAGCGGCCGTTGAGCATGGTGGTGGCCGGAGAATAGCTGTAAATTTCCGCCGCCTGGTTGGAGAAATCCCGCAGGGCGTGGAAGTAGGGCACGTAGCTGCGGCCGTTGTTATACACCCGGCTCAGGTTCACCTGCCAGAAGATCGGGAAGGATTTTTGGTTTGCGCACAAGGGATCAACGCTCAGCATGTCCGCTTCCTTGCCGTTGGCCTTCACGGGCCTGGCCCCATCGTTCAGGCCGGAAAGGATGCCCCCGTTGTACGCGCCGTCGTACTGCACGGCCACGCTGCCGTTGGGCAAATCCTTGAGAATCAGCATCAAATCCTCATAAGTGGTCATGGAGGCGGTTTTGTCATACGGCACGCCTAAAATGCGGTCGGCCAGGGTGACCCCGCCGACAAATTCCAGGTACGTCCGGGGCCCCTCCGGCTTGGCGATTTCCTTGCCGGAGGCCTTCGCCAGGTAATCCCGGTAATCCATGGCCAGGTCGAAGTAGGTAACGCCCGTGCCGTAGGGCCGGTAGCGCAGGCAGTAGTTTGCGTCGATGTGGCCGGAGGAGGAAAGATAGGTGGCCCCGTTATCGGAATAGGCCCCGTAAATCTTCACCCGGCTGTAATCCATTACGTCAAAGGAAGCGTACAGCCGGTTGGTGCCGCTGCCGCTGGGGGATGCCAGGGCGCAGTGCAGGTTAGCCGTTTCCACGCCGCCTTCGATAATGGCCATCAGGCCCTTTTCGGGCGTCTCTCCGCCGTTTAGGATGCCGAACACGGGGGTCAGCAGCTCCTGGCTGTAATCCGGCATGTAGTAGTAATCGCTGTAATAATCGTTATCCAGGAAAGGCCGCACGTACTCCGGCACGGTGGCGGCGTAGGTGTTGAAGCGCATCAGGGCCCCCGCGCCGTCGGGAATGAGGAAGTAGCCGTCCCGTTCCTTGTCGTAGTTTTCCGCCCCCAGGGAGGGCAGCACCGCCAACCGGTACAGCTGATAGAAATCATTGCCGGTTTTCATTTCGTCTCCGGGCAGGCGCACTACCAGGTCGCCGTTTTCCAGGAAGGCCTCCAGCGCGATATCAAACTGGGCGGGCTCATGGAAATCCGGCACGGCGCCGTAGAGCGCGCAGTCCTCGATGAGCATATCCCGGTCGTAGCCCACGATCTTGGTCATGGCAATCAATTGGTTGGACGCGGAAATGGAGGGGGTGCCGGAGGTGGTGAGCACATAGCAGTTTTCCGCGTTGTTCTTTTTGTACACCATCC
>CAMOHY010000195.1 GCA_946615495.1 uncultured Clostridia bacterium | reverse complement strand
CAGCTTTTGTGGTTCCAGGGGGGCTATGTGGAATCCCGCTTCAGCAGCCGCCACGCCGTGAATCGGGAGCTGAGCTGCCTGGAGGTGAGCTTTGAGGCCTGCTCGGAAGCGCCCAATTACCGGCTGGATTGGCCCAGCGATATCACCGTGTGGATAAATGGCGTTGAACTGGGCACCTGGCGCTGCCCTGGGGATTTTGGCGGGCGGCAGGGAAGATGCACGCCCATCTGGTGGCCCCGGTCCGCCACCCAATACGGCATCGTGAAGCGCTGGCGGGTGGACCAAACGGGCTGCAAGCTGGATGATGAAAGAATTTCCTCCGTTACCCTGGAGCAATTGCGGCTCAAGGAGCACCCCTACATCACCCTGCGCATCGGCATAAAGGAGGACGCGGAGCAGCAGGGCGGCATCAACCTGTTCGGCGAACAATTCGGCGATTACAACCAAGCGATAATTATGCGGCTGGATTCCATCGCGGAGCCCGCCGCCGAAGGGAGCAATGCGACATGACCACCATTCTTCGCCCCGAACATCCCCGTCCCGACAGGGAAAGGGAAACCTGGATGACCCTGAACGGCCCCTGGCGCTTCGCCTTTGACGAAGAAAACGCGGGAAAAAAAGAAAAATGGTATGTGGAGAAGAACTATCCATTGGAAATTCAGGTGCCCTTTGCCTATCAATGCAAATTAAGCGGCATTAACAGCCAGAAGCATTGCGACGCGGTGTGGTATGAGCGGGAATTTTCCATTCCCGAAAATCTGCGCTCCCTGCGCCGCCTGCTGCATTTCGGCGCGGTGGATTACAAGGCGGATGTGTGGCTGGACGGCCAATACCTGGGGGGACATGAGGGAGGCTATACGCCCTTTTCCTTTGATATTACCGATTTGACGGAAGGAAAGGAAGCTTGCCGCCTCACCGTCCGCTGCGAGGACAGGCTGGACTTTGACCAGCCGCGAGGCAAGCAGTCCTTCCGGCCGGAGCCCTTCGGCTGCTGGTACACCCCCGTGACCGGCATTTGGCAAAGCGTGTGGCTGGAGGGCGTGGGGGAATACTATCCCGTGGATTTTAGGCTGACCGGCCATGTGGAAACGGGCTCTGTGAAGGCCGAGATCGAGCTGAACGAGCTGCCCAAGAGCGGCGCAGTGCGCCTGACCGCTTCTTTCCAGGGAAAAACTGTGGCCCGGCAGGAAATCCAGGCGACCGCCGACAGATTCATTCAAACCGAACTGTATCTGAACCACAACGAGGATTTAGAGGGCATCCACATGTGGCGGCCCGGCCATCCCGCCCTGTACGGCCTGACCATCGAAACCATCGCGGACGGTCAGGTGTGCGACCGGGTGAATACCTACTTTGGCCTGCGGAAAATCGACGTGCAAAACGGCTATGTGATGCTGAATCAATCCGTCCTCTATCAGCGGTTGGTGCTGGATCAGGGCTATTGGCCGGACGGGCTGCTCACCGCCCCCAGCGACGAAGCGCTGAAACGCGACGTGGAATTGACATTGCAAATGGGCTACAACGGCGCCCGCAAGCACCAGAAATTTGAGGACCCCCGGTATCTTTACTGGGCGGACCATCTGGGTCTCGTGGTATGGAGCGAATTGCCCAGCGCCTACTGGCTGCGGGACAGCGAAAAGCGCAATATGATTCGGGACCTGAGCGAAGCCATCAAGCGGGACTTCAACCACCCCTGCATCCTCACCTGGGTGCCCATCAACGAAAGCTGGGGCGTGCCCTTCATCCGCTTCCAGAAGGAGGCCCAGGAGCTGGCGGACACCCTGTACCATTTGGTGCACTGCCTGGACGGCACGCGGCTGGTGTCCGGCAACGACGGCTGGGAATTGGCCTCCACCGACTTGGTGACCGTGCACGATTACACCGCCTGGCCCGACCAATTGGGCCGGGAATACGGCGATATAGAATTGATGCTGAAAACCACGCCCACCGGGGGCCGCTTCGTCACAGCGGCGGGGTATGACCACAGCGGCAAGCCCCTGCTGCTCACCGAATACGGCGGCATTGCCATGCAAAGGGACGCGGGCGG
The DNA here is from genome assembly GCA_946615495.1 of uncultured Clostridia bacterium. GTDB lineage: Bacteria > Bacillota > Clostridia > Christensenellales > Aristaeellaceae > RUG563. The sequence continues at coordinate 3,047 of CAMOHY010000195.1, read as the reverse complement.
CGGCAATTGGGGCTATAACGGTGCGGTGAAGGACGAAGAGAGCTTCCTCAAGCGCTTCGAGGCCATCACCCAGGCCTTCAAGCACATGCCGGGCTTTAGGGGCTACTGCTATACCCAATTGACCGATGTGTTTCAGGAGGTCAACGGCCTAATGGATATGAACCGGAAGCCCAAGGCCAGCATCGACGAAATCCGCAGGATCAACCTGGAAAGGTAAAGAGGGAAAAGCGTTTGCGGCATCAATATCGAAAGAGAGAACAGCCTGAAGAATACAGATTGATTGAATCGTCTGATGATCGGGTCCGGTTTCCTTGTATTCACGATACCCTCTGTACGCTGTACGCCCAAAGCACGATGACTTGAAAGACCTGACGAGGTGAAAAGCATGCCCCGGTATTATTCCAACCCCCGCCCCCTGACCGACTTGTGGGACGGCCACGAAATCGGCGATCCCTTTTTGATGCGGTTCAATGGGCAGTATTATCTCTACTGCTCCAGCCACGGCAATGGTTCCGGCATCAAATGCTGGGTCAGCCGGGATATGATGGATTTCACGTATTACGGCTATGTGTGCCAGGACCCCCGAATCGAAGGGGCCTACGCGCCGGAGGTTTGCTATGTGGCCGGACAATTCTATATGGTCACCTCCCCCAAGGGCAGCGGCCATTATCTGCTGCGTTCCGCCGCTCCGCTGGGGCCTTTTCAGGTAATCAGCGAAAATTACGGCCTGGGTATCGACGGCAGTTTATTTGTGGATGACGACGGAAAAGAATACTTTTACCGGGCCAGCGCCCAGGGCATCCGGGTGCACGCTGTGCCCACGCCGGATGCAATCGACGTGCACAGTGCTGTGATCCCCGCCAGCTTCCTGGGCCATTGGACGGAGGGCCCCATGGTCATCAAGCGGAATCACAGGTATTACCTCACCAACACGGGCAACCATGTGCTGAGTAAAGGCTACCATGTGGATTATTTCGTGTCCCATGAAGGCCCGGACCGGGGCTATTACGCCCTTCGGGAACAGCAGCTTTTGCTGGAAACAAGGGAGGAATACCACGCTCTGGGCCATTCCTCCACCTGCGTAGGCCCAGATATGGATACCATGTATATCATCTATCATAAAAACATCCTGGACGAATGGAACCGGCCCCATCACCGCTCCATGTGCATCGACCAATTGTTCTTTAACGGCGACAGGATGTATGCGAACGCCTGCTGGTGGCAGCAGAAAGCGCCAAGGCTTCCGGACTGCGCATGCTTCGACGGGGAAGGCTTGCGCCTGGACGGGGATATGAGGTATTTGCCCAAGAAAACGAAGGAAACCTATACGGCGGAGGTCTGCGGTACGCTGCAAAATGAAGCGGGCCGGATGGTGTTTTCCCAAAAGGGGAAAAACGGTCTTTTCCTGACGTTTCATCAATCGGGAGCTTGGGAAGCGAGGATGGAGGATGGGCAGCAAAGCCTGGCGTATTCCGGCCAGCTGCCCGCCGCCGTTGACCCAAAGGCGTTGATGTGCGTAAAAGTCAGCCTGCGGGAGGGGAAATTGCTTGTCTATGTGAATCAATTGGAAATACTAAAAGTGAAAACGAGTTTGGGCGGCGGAGAAATCGGTCTGTTTCGGGACTTTCTGCCGGGCTTTGCGGGGTTTTCTTCTGTCGCTCAGGACAGCGAAAGCAGCCAGGATGAAAAAAAGGTTCCCGGCGTATTCGACGCCTGCCACGCGCTGGAACCCCCCAACACGGCGGAGGGCGAAAAAAACTGCCTGGCCGCGAAGGTTCAGGCAGGAGATACTCTTTCTTTTCCCGTGAACGTGTGGAAAACGGGAAGCTATCACGTGCTTTGCACGGTGAAAAATACCCCTGGACCTCTGAGCGGCAGGGTAAACGCCGTCCCCTTCTGCGCCGAAGCCTGCGGGCAAATGGATGAGCAAGGCCAGGAGAGGCGTTACCTGGGCATCGTGCCCCTCTCCGCGGGGGAACAAACGCTGAAGTTGCGCCTGGATAACGACGCTGTGCTTGACAGAATCTATGTGCTGGAAGCGGATCAGGCGCAGCCTGCCCAAATCATCCGGGACGGAAGGGACGTAACGGACGGACAGCTCTGTGTCATCGGCCACAAAGCGCAGCGCAGCATGATTCATAAATTCAGCGGCTTTTCCTGCGCCGAGGGGTACGGGGAAGCCTACTTTGGCGGCATGTACAGGGATTATCAGGTAAAAACGGAGCTGTATTTGAACCCCTGCTCGCCGGACGCCGCCGCCTGCGTTTACCTGCGCAGCAGCAGGGAATCCTGGCACCCGCATCAGGTGCATGAAGGCCGCCGCGCTTACTGCGTGCGCGTGCTGCCAGGCAGAATTGAGCTGTCAAAACAAGCTTACAAGGAACGCCTTTTATGCGGCGCTTCCCTTTCTCTTGCATTCCCCGCCCGGCTGAAGCTGATTTGCCGGGTGCAGGGAAACCAAGTCACAGTGTGGCAGGAAACGCCCCGGCAGAAAGTGCTGCTTCTTTCGTTTATGGACGCCATGGCCATTCCCTGCGGCCGGATGGGCCTGGACGTTTCCGGGGACGGCATTGGCTTTGTTTCCGCGGAGCTTGAGCCGTGCCCAGTAGGTTAATTACGATGCCTGCCTGTCTGTTTCCAAAGCCAGCTTTTTAATCAGAATCACGATGCGTTCATGGTTCATCCATTCTTATAGGGAGCTGTCTCTCATTCAGTAAAAATCGCACAAATTCAGGATTGGTTGCCCCGCAGGTTCCCGTCATGTTTTTTGTGCGCTTTTTGTTTGTGAGACAGCCCCCTATGTTTATCATAAGAACATAAGCTCTGAACATATCTTCAGAGGCGATTTTCTTTCGGAATATTCATGGGCAGAGGAAATCCTTGCCACCATATTGAGAAAAGAAACGGAATAATGGTTCCCTGCTGTGCTTTCCCTCGAAGCAATTTTAGGAACTGCTACGAGGGCGGCCGCTTGCTGTGCAATGAGGGCCTACTTATACTATTCTTCTTCTAAAAACTTACCATCTTTGGGCGACTTTTGCGCCCTG
>CAMOHY010000194.1 GCA_946615495.1 uncultured Clostridia bacterium | reverse complement strand
CGTGGGTCAACCCATGCTGCTTTTGTGCGATTTTTACAGAATGTGAGACAGCGCCATTTTCATTTGAAAATGCGTTTTGAAGCGGTCCCGCTGCAAGATTGAATGGAAGCTTTTATTCATTGCGGATGGGAAAAGGGGCGGGTTCGCCGCCGTAATCCACGATGAAGGCGTTGTAGGCGTCGCGGGCCTGGGCTTCGGTCATTTCTCCCGCGGCCACCGCCGCGTCCAGCGCCTGGGCCCGGCTGTACAATTCGTCATATTCCGCAAGGTCGGCCACGGTCCAGTTTTTCCGGCCCAGCAGCTTGTCCGATTCCGTGAAATTCGCGTCCAGGTTGGTATTGTTCACGTGGAGGACCTCCTTGACCGCGTGGGTTTCCGGGTCCAGCCGGACAAGGAAAAAGCCCAGGCGGCGCGCTTCGCGGTATACGCTCAGCTGAAACCGGCCCACGCCGCCGGTGGGGTTCTGGGGCGCGGCCACTTCGGGATAAATCATGTTCCAATTGAACACCGCGCAGTAATCCTCCGTATCGCTGTCCACGGGATAGCGCAGCAGCCGGAAGCAATACTTCTTCATCTGTTCCCTGGAAAAGCCATAGCTTTCCTGGATGGCGCGCAGGGCGTTTTCCGCGCCGGGCGTGCCCGCGCCGGTTAAATCCTTGTCCGCTTCCTCGTACATCAGATATCCCAAAGGCCCATTGAAAAGCGTTTCCGGGTCCTGCCGCAGCGGGGAAATATCGTAGCCGTCTTCTTCAAATAATTTCAGGAACATTTCCTTATCCTGAGCGCTCTGATCCGCAAAGCCGTTGCCGAAGCCATAAACGTGAAGCGCCTGATCGTACACATAGGCATGGTTGCCCCCGTTCCAGACGCGCAGGGCGTAATCCGGCCAGAAATCATCGTTGTGCCACACCAGCATGGTCACTTCCCCGGAGGGCGAAGCCACGTCCACCAGGTATTCCCCCGGCGCGGGATAATCGTGATCCTCGTCAATGTTCACATCCGTTCGGGGCGTGATATAGAAATACCACCTGCTGGGCTCCTCCCCCTCAAAGGGCTCCACAAAAAATTCGGGGTAAACGCCCATGGCGTCCAGCTCCTCCGCGGGGGTGGCAAAGGCCTCCTCAATGGCCCGGCGGGCAATGGCAAGGGCCTCGTCATAGCTCAAATCCCCTTCCCTGGGCACGGTGGACACGATCAGGTCCTCCTTTTTCCCCGCCATTTCCTGCACGGTCTGGCTGTAAGCCTCTTCGTCCAGGGCGTTCAGGGCGCCGGTGGTGTTCATGCGGTCAAAGGAGGCCTTCCACACCTCCCACAGCTCCTCCAGCGCCCCGGATGCGGCCAGCGCGCCGGTGACGGACAGGAACAAAAGCAGAGCGGATAGCAAAATGCTGAACGATATTCTTTTTTTCATAGAATGCTTTCCTCCATGCACGATGTCGTTTAGCATGTCCTGGTGCTGCCGCTCCGTATAGCTCAGGCAGGAAAGGCCTTCGTCAAGGCATTGCCGAATGTGGGTATCCTTCATCGCTTTCCTCTCCTTTCAGCTCATAGCGAAGCAGGCTGTGGGCCTTTTGCAGCCTGCGGTAAAAGGTGGGCCGGCTGATGCCCAGGGCCTTCGCCGCCTCCTCCATAGACATGTTTTGGTAATAATAGAGCAAAATGGGCTCCTTGTATTTAGCGGGCATAGCCAGCACATCCTGCAGTATTTCCCTGGTTTCCTCCGGCACGGGCCGCAGGGCGGGCAGAATATCCTCCGCCGCCTTCTTCGCGTCCACATGGCGGAACCAAGCCGCCCGCCGGTAATCCTTGCAGGTGTTGACGGCGATGCGCATGATCCAGGTTTTTTCGGAGCAATCATTTCTTCTTTCAAATTGGTCCATGCTGCGCCAGACCTTCATGAACGTATCCTGTGAGGCGTCCTCCGCCAGAGCGCGGTCGGACAGATAGAGAAAGCACAGGCGCAGCACGGCATTTTCATAAGCGCGCATCATCTGCTCCAATCGCGCTTCCCGAACACCGCCCGGTACCAAGGCGCTGTTCATCAGCCCCACCTCCTTTCACTCCTATAGACGAATCAGCGGAAGGATTTTGTAAAACAAAAACGAAAGAAATAGAAATTTTTGTCCTGCCGCCGGCCCCATGCCAAGAAATTTGCTTTGCATTCCCGCCGGCCGATGCTATAATAAGGAACGGTACGGATTTTTCCGCATCATTTTTGCAGCATATGAAGGAGGATTTTTTCTTATGACGGTTTTGGAGCAGCTAAACAGCGGCAGCCTTTATCTGATCTGCGGCGCGATTGTGGCGTTTATTGCCGCGGTGTGCGTTATTTTTATGGTGCGCGCCTGGCGGGCGGGAAAAGCCCTGGGCATGGACACGGTGCGCATGAAACGGGCCATCACCTCCAGCGCCACCTTTTCCGTGCTGCCCAGCGTGGGCATCCTGCTGGGCGTGCTGGCGCTCAGCGGCAGCCTGGGCGTGCCCTGGCCCTGGCTGCGGCTGTCCGTTATCGGCGCGCTGCATTATGAAACCCAGGTGGCCGACGCCGCGGCGGAGCAATTGGGCATTTCCCTGGGCAGCGGCCAAATGACCACCCAGGCCTTTGCCACCATCGCCCTGCTCATGAGCCTGTGCATCGTGTGGGGCATGGTGCTTTCCGCCCTGTTCAACCGGCGGTATCTGGCCAAGCTGCAGCGGGGCGGCGGGAAAGAAAAAAAGGCCGGCGGCTTTGGCGACCGGGCCATGGCGGCTATGTTCATCGGCATGGTGAGCGCCTACATCGGCAGCTACGTGGGGGCGTTCATTTCCGGCCAGGGCGCTTTCTCCTTCGCGGGGGACTGGACGCCGCTGATCGTGGTGCTCGTTTCCGCGCTGGCTATGGCGCTGTTCACTTACCTGGCGGAAAAGAAGGGCATCGCCTGGCTGGACAATTTTTCCATCGCGGGCAGCATGCTCTGCGGCATGGTCGCCGCCGTGCTGATTGGCCGCTGAAGAAAGGAGTAAGAAAGCTATGGACCGGGAACAATATTATAACGGTTATATGAAAAAGACCCATTTTCTGGGCAGGCTGGTATCGGTGATCTCTCTGGCGCTGCTGCTGGGCGCGCCCTTTGTAATCGGCATGGTGCTGGGCGCTTTGCCGGACCTGGGCGCCGTGGCGCGGGGCTTTATTTCCGTGGGCCTGGTGTGGACGGTGTCCAGCGTGGTGGAATTCCTGGTGTACACGCCCATGCTGGGCGCGGGCGGCAGCTATTTGGCCTTTATTACGGGCAACCTTATCAACATGAAAATCCCCTGCGCCATGAACGCCAAGGAGCTGGTGGGCGCCAAATCCGGCACGCCGGAAAACGAAGTGATTTCCACCCTCTCCATCGCCACCTCCTCCCTCGTCACCATTCTGGTGCTGTTTTTGGGCGTGCTGCTGCTCATTCCCCTGCAGCCCGTGCTGCAAAGCCCGGTGCTTCAGCCCGCCTTTGCCAATGTGGTGCCCGCCCTGTTTGGCGCCATGGCCTATAAATACTACCGCAAGGACCCTGTGTTGGCGATGATCCCGCTGGCGGCGATGGTGGCGCTCTTTACCCTGGTTCCCTCCCTCACCTCCTCCACCAGCTTCATGATTATTCCCAGCGGCGCGCTGGCTATCGGCCTGAGCTATCTGAAATACCGCCGGGAAACGAGGGGAGGCGCGGAGAAATGACCGTGGTTTGGGTGCTGCTGGGCCTGATAGGCCTGATCGCGCTGCTGCTGCTGCTCGCGGTACTCCACACCCTGTTTATCCCCTCCAAAGCCTCCACCTACGTGCCTTCCGCGGACCCGGACCGGGCCCTGCGCTACGCCGGCACCCTGTCCCGGATGATCCAGTACGACACGGTGTCTATTCCCGACACGGACCAGCGGGAAAAGTTTTTGGGCTTCCACCAGGTGCTGGAGAAAGAATTTCCCCTGGTGCACGCCTGCTTGGAAAAAACGGAAATTGACGGCAACCTGCTTTATTACTGGAAGGGCCGTTCCTCGCAAAAGCCCCTGGTGCTCATGAGCCACCAGGACGTGGTGCCCGCCGAGGGCGAATGGACCCACGCGCCCTTTTCCGGCGATATCGCGGAGGGCAAAGTGTGGGGCCGGGGCGCGTCGGACACCAAGTGCTCCGTCATGGCCTTTTTCCAGGCGGTGGAAGAACTGCTGAAGGAGGGCTATACGCCCCCCAACGACGTGTACCTTTCCTCCTCCTGCACCGAGGAATGGGCGGGCGACGGCTGCCCCAAGCTGGTGGCCGAGCTGCAGCGCCGGAATGTGCGGCCCTATCTGGTGTGCGATGAGGGCGGCGGCATCATTACCGAGCCCATTGGCGGCATTCATGGCAATTTCGCCATGATCGGCGTGTTTGAAAAGGGAAAGGCGGATGTGCGCTTCACCGCCGCCTCCAACGGCGGCCACGCCAGCACCCCGAAAAAGCATTCCCCCATCGCCCGGCTCAGCGCCTTTGTGAACGAAATAGAAACCCACCGGGTGTTCCGCCGCAAAATGCCCCCGGAGGTGGCCGCCATGTTCCGCACCCTGGCCCCTTACGCCTCCTTTCCGCTGAAATTGGTGTTTACCAATCTGTGGCTGTTTAAGCCCCTGCTTTTGCAGGCGCTGCCCCTCATCAGCGCCCAGGCCGGGGCCATGCTTCAAACCACCATGGCCTTCACCATGCAAAGCGGCTCCGACGCCTTCAATGTGATGCCCCAGCAGGCCACGCTGGGGGCCAACATGCGCTTCATTCCCCACCAGGGCATGAAGGAAAGCCTGCAAATCGTAAAAAAGCTGGCGGATAAGCACCAGCTGACCATGGAGGTGTTTCACGCCAGCGATTTCACCCAGCCGGTGGATATTCACGGCGAAGCCTTCCGCACCGTGCAGCGCACCGTGGAAAAGACCTTTCCCGGCTGCGCGGGCAGCCCCTACGTGATGACCGGGGCCACCGACGCCCGGAATTACCAATCGATCTGCGACAACGTGGTGCGCTTCGCCCCCGTGGTGTACGGGCCGGAGCAAATGAAGGGCATGCACGGCCTGAACGAAAACATCGAATACGCCTGCCTGCCCGGCGCGGTGGATTTTTACAAAAACCT
>CAMOHY010000193.1 GCA_946615495.1 uncultured Clostridia bacterium | reverse complement strand
ATTTGAGCAAGCTGCGGCAATTCATTGAAGCAGCCTGACGCTCAGTAAAGAGCGGTCATACAGATTGATATAGCCTGCAAAAACGGGCCGCACGCCCGTTTGCCGGCAAAATAAACTGTATTCTTCCTGCCAATCTGTACGCTGTCCTGAGAAAACTGTTTTCTGCATACACAAACGATTCTATTCATCAATCAACGGGAGGAGCAATGACAATGGATATCCGGCAGACCACCATTAACAACATCCGCACCCTGGCAGCCGATACCGTGCAGAAAGCCAAGAGCGGCCATCCCGGCGCGCCCATGGGCATGGCCCCCATGGCCTATGCCGTGTGGATGAACGCCATGAAGCATAACCCCAAGGACCCCGCCTGGCCGGACCGGGACCGCTTTGTCCTGTCCAGCGGCCATGCCAGCGCCCTGATTTATACCCTGCTGCATTTAACCGGCTATGGCCTGACCATGGACGATTTGAAGGGCTTCCGCCAGTGGGGCACCAAAACCCCCGGCCATCCTGAATACCGCCACACCGTGGGCGTGGAAACCACCACCGGCCCGCTGGGCCAGGGCGTGGCCAACGCCGTGGGCTTCGCCATTGCCGAAACCATGCTGGCCGCCCACTTTAACCGCCCCAATTTCCCGGTGGTGGACCATCGGGTGTATGCCTTCTGCGGCGATGGCTGCATGATGGAGGGCATTTCCAGCGAAGCCTGCTCCCTGGCCGGCACCCTGAAGCTGGGCAAGCTGACCCTGCTGTATGACGACAACGAAATTTCCATCGAAGGCAACACGGACATCGCCTTCCGGGAGAATGTGCCCGCCCGGTTCGAGGCCTACGGCTGGCAGGTGATCCGCCTGCAGGACGGCAACGACGTGGACGCCATCTGCGCCGCCATTGAACAGGCCAAGCAGGACGAGCGGCCCACCCTCATCGTGTGCCCCACCAAGATCGGCTTTGGCTGCCCCGCCAAGGAAGGCAAGGCCTCCGCCCACGGCGAACCGCTGGGCGAGGACAATGTGCTGGCTACCAAACAAAACCTGGGCATGCCGGAAGAAGCCTTCTGCGTGCTGCCGGAAGTATATGACCATGTGCGCGGCCTGATGGAAAAGAATGAAAAGGCCGAAGAAGCCTGGAACGATATGTTCGTCAGCTACTGCAAGGCTTATCCCGAACTGGGCGAGGAATGGGAAACCTGGCACAGCGACGAGCTGCCCGACGACGTGGCCCTGAACGACGCGCTTTGGAAGTGGGACGGAAAGCAGGCCACCCGCGCCACCTCCGGCGAAATGATTAACCGCCTGGCCAAGCTTTTGCCCAATCTGGTGGGCGGCAGCGCCGACCTGGCCCCCTCCAACAAGACCAACATCAAGGACGGCGGCGATTATTCCGCCGAAAACCGGGCGGGCCGCAACCTGCATTTCGGCGTGCGCGAGCATGCCATGGCCGCCATCTGCAACGCCATCGCCCTCCACGGCGGCCTGCGCGTGTTCTGCGGCACGTTCTTCGTGTTCAGCGATTACATGAAGCACGCCATCCGCATGAGCGCCATCATGAAGCTGCCCGTCACCTACGTTTTGACCCACGATTCCATCGGCGTGGGCGAGGACGGCGCCACCCATGAGCCCATCGAGCAATTGGCCGGCCTGCGCGCCGTGCCGGATATGCTGGTGTTCCGTCCCGCCGACGGCAAGGAAACCACCGCCGCCTGGCTTACCGCCCTCACCAGCGGCCTGCCCACCTGCCTGGTGCTCAGCCGCCAGAACCTGCCCCAGTATGAAGGCAGCGGCTGCGAAGCCATGAAGGGCGGCTATATCCTGGCCGATTCGGAAAAGGAAACGCCCGATGTGCTGCTCCTGGCCAGCGGCAGCGAGGTGGAGCAGATGATGGGCGCCAAGGAAGAGCTCAAGAAGGACGGCATCGACGCCCGCGTGGTGTCCATGCCCTGCATGGAGCTGTTCTTAAAGCAGCCCAAGGAATATCAGGAAAAGGTCATTCCCGCCGCCGTGCGCGCCCGGGTTTCCATGGAAGCCGGCGTGACCATGCCCTGGTACCGGTTCGTAGGTCTGGACGGCAAGGCCCTGGGCATCGACCATTTCGGCGCTTCCGCCCCCGCCGCCACCCTGTTTAAGGAATTCGGCTTCACGGTGGAAAACGCCGTAAAGGCCGCCAAAGAAGTGCTGGGCAAATAAGCATCGTTTCATTGGCCTGGGGCGGAGAAACCGCCCCGGGCCGCTTTTGCATCAGGAGAGGCTCATGATTTGCCAAGCGGACGAACGAAATATTGCCCAGGCGGCGCGCCTGGCCTGCCTGCTGTGGCCGGATAACGGCCTGGAGGAGATGGAAAGGGAGCTGGCTGCCCTACTGAAAAAAGGGGAAGCCGCCGTGTTCCTCTTTTTTACGGAAAACAGGCCCGTGGGCTTTGCCCAGTGCCAATTGCGCCATGATTATGTGGAGGGCACGGACAGCAGCCCGGTGGGATACCTGGAAGGTATTTTCGTTGAGGAGGGGTATCGGGGCCGGGGCATCGCTCGGTCGCTGCTGGGCGCCTGCGAAACGTGGGTCCGGGAGCGGGGCTGCCGGGAATTTGCCAGCGACTGCGAGCTGGATAACGCGGAAAGCTTGGCCTTTCACCTGCGGTGCGGCTTTGCCGAGGCCAACCGCGTCATCTGTTTTACGAAGACTTTGTGAGGGAGGATGCACATGCGCAAAACCAAAATTATCTGCACCATCGGCCCCGCCAGCGAGCGGGAAGAAACGCTAAAAAAAATGATGCTGGCGGGCATGAACGTGGCCCGGATCAATTTTTCCCATGGCACCCATCCGGAGCATAAGGAAAAAATGGACCGCATCAAGAAGGTGCGCCAGAAGCTGGATTTGCCCATCGCCATTATGCTGGACACCAAAGGCCCCGAATACCGCATCAAGACCTTTGCGGACCATAAGGTGACGCTGGCGGACGGCCAGGAATTCACCCTGCGCGTGGACGACGTGGAGGGCAACGAGCACCAGGTATCCGTCAATTATGCCGATTTGAACAAGGATTTAAAGCCCGGCGACCGGGTGCTTATCAATAACGGCCTTATCGCCATGGACGTGAAGGAAATAGAGGGGCCCCAAATCCGCTGCCAGGTGACGGTGGGCGGGGAGCTGAGCGACCGCAAGAGCATGTCCTTCCCCGGCAAGGTGCTCAACCTGATTTATTTGAGCGAACAGGACAAGGCGGACCTGCTGTTCGGCATCGAAAACGAAGTGGACTACGTGGCCTGCTCCTTCGTCAGCCGCAAGCAGGATTTGCTGGACGTGCGGGAGTTCCTCAATGCCCATGGCGGAGAGAAAATCAGCCTGATCGCCAAAATCGAAAACCAGAGCGGCATCGACAACATTGAGGAAATTTGCACCGCCTGCGAGGGCATCATGATCGGCCGCGGCGATATGGGCGTGGAAATTCCCTATGAGGAGCTGCCCGCCGTGCAGAAGCACCTGATTGACAAGTGCCGCATCATCGGCAAGCGGGTGATTACCGCCACGGAAATGCTGGAATCCATGATTCACAACGCCCGGCCCACCCGCGCCGAAATTTCCGACGTGGCCAACGCCGTTTACGATGGCACCAGCGCCATCATGCTTTCCGGCGAAACCGCCGCGGGCAAATATCCCGTGGAATCCGTGGCCGTAATGGCGAAGATCGCCGAGGCCACCGAAACCAACATCGATTATGTCGACCGCTTCCGCACCGCCGAATTCATTACCCACACCACCGTGGACGCCATCTCCCACGCCACCTGCGGCATGGCCATCGATATCGGGGCCAAGGCCATTGTGGTGTGCTCCCTGTCCGGCGGCACGGCCCGGATGATTTCCCGCTTCCGGCCCCCGGTGGAAATTCTGGGCCTGACCACCAGCGAAACCAGCATGCGCAAGCTGGCCCTCTCCTGGGGCGTCACCCCCGCCCTCACCGACGCTTACACCTCCACCGACGTGCTGTTCTATGTGGCCACCCAAATGGCCAAGGAAAAGCTGCATCTTCAGCCTGGCGACAAGATCGTTATTACCGGCGGCCTGCCCAATGGCAAGTCCGGAAACACCAATTTGATTAAGGTAGAAGTCATCTGAGAGGCTCAGCGCATCGGCAAAGCCAGTCCTGCGGATTGAAGATGAAAGGGCTGCGCTGCGGCCCTTTCATACTTTTCTGGGGTTTGTCGACCGTCTGGGCCTTCCCCTGAGGGGGGACGGCTGGAGTGGAGAGAAAAAGGCTTCCCTCGTGCGAAGGGAAGCCTTTTTGTTGGGGGCGTACAGTTTTCAGCGTACAGAGCGCAGGCTGTATAGCGGATAGAAAGAAACGGGAATCATTGCGCAGGCCATGAAAAACTGTACGCTGCACGCTGTATTCTGTTCACTCTTTTATCTCTACTCAGTCAGCATACTTCACATCACTTTTCAGGCACCTGCTCGGACACGCCGAAGCCGGTGATGCTGGTGGTTTGACGAAGCTGCTTCACCGAGCTCCAATTGAGAATTTGCCCCATGAACACGATGGCGGTGGTGCCGCCGCCGTCCAAATTGATGCCCTCCTGAACGCCGTGCTGGAGCATGTTGTTAGCCAGCCAGGTCAGGTAAGCGCCGTTGGAATCGCTGGTGCGGCCCTTCACCACCAGAAGATAATAGTGGTAGGGCTCGATCATACCAAGGGCGCAGCGGGGTTCATGGTAGGAATAATATTCGCTGCGCTGCATGTAGTCGCTCAATTGTCCATCCTGAATCAGGATGGGGCCGAAAGCGTAGGTGTCCACCACGCCCATATCCAGGTATTCCTGGGCGGTGTGGGCATCGCTGGCGAAGGTTTTCATGCTGCCATCCTCAAACAGGGCCAGCACCTCCAGATTGGGGAATTTGCCCTTGCCGTCGGCCACGGTCCTTTCGCCGATGATTTCCCGGTTGCGGACGATAACGCCGGTGCGGCTGCCCGCGTTCCAGCGGTCGCCGAAATTATCGTCGGCAAAGGCCAGCACCACCCGGTTGAGCCGCGCCAGCTTGACGGGCGTGGAGTACGATTTGCCCTGATATTTTTTGCCCTGGGTGAGGTAGGCGGTCATGGGGCTTTCGGGGCTGGCGTGAATGT
>CAMOHY010000192.1 GCA_946615495.1 uncultured Clostridia bacterium | reverse complement strand
CCGTAATGACGGAAGGACATGGAAATGGGCGTGGCCACTTCGCCGATGATGTTCAGCGGGGCGAACACGGGAATGGGGCTGAAAAAGCCCTTGATGTAGGCCCACAGGCCGCCCTTGAGCTTATAGTGGGTAATCAGGATGAACACCAGGATGGCCCAGCCCAGCACCACGTTCAGATCGGACGTGGGCGCGAACAGCCCCAGCAGGCTGCTCAGGCTGCTGAACGCGGACAGGGCCAAAATCCCAGCCACAAAGGGCGCAAAGCCCATGAACTGCTCCCCCATGTTGCTGCGGACCAGCTTGTTCACCGTATCCACGATCCATTCCGCCGCCAGCTGCCGCTTGGAATCGGGGACCACCTTGATCCCATGGGTCAAATACAGGCACAGGCCCAGAATGGACAGCATCACCGCCCAGGAATTCACCTGCGCCGCGGTAATGGGCCATTCCTGAATGGGCATGGGAATGGTAAAGAATATCTGCGCGCCGGAAATGGAAACCCCATCCTCCAGCGGCGCGTCCGGCGTGGTGAGCACCTTAATGGTGATAGCCAGCACCAGCGGCAGAATAGTCAGCAGCAACAGAAGGGCATCTATGAGCCGGGAGCGTTGCTTGTTTTCCACAGAAAATTTATGCCTCCTTCTGTTTTTTTCCGAAAGCGCCCATCAGGGCGATTACGACGCGGGGAAACAGCATGGGAAGGAGCGTGGCCACGGTATGAAACACGGGCACCGCGGCGCCAAGCACTGCCACAGCGCCCATGCCCAGCATGCGCGCCACATAGGAAAGCTGCATTTTGCGGCCCGCCTGCTTGGCTTCGTCGCTCAGCGGCGTTTCTTTTTCCGCGTCCTGGTCCCCGCCGTCTTCTTCCGTTTCCTCCCGCTGGGGCAGGACGGGCATATCCTCCGTCACCTTCTGCACGGTCAGGGCCATGAGAAAGAAATTGCCTATGGCCGCCCCTGTTCCCAGCAGCGCCCCCAGCGCCACCGTGTAATCAAACTTGCGGATGATGAGAAAAACGGCAATCATCAGCACGGACATCACGGCGGTGCCCAGGGCGATTTTTTTGGTTTCCGCCATTACGGCGGGCTGAACCTTCATGACAAATCCGTTCCTTTTACTTATTTGGTGCCGAACAGCCTGTCGCCGGCGTCGCCCAGGCCGGGCACGATATAGCCGTGGTCGTTCAGCTTTTCATCGCAGGCGGCCACATAAATGTCCACGTCGGGATGTTCCTTCTGCACGCGGGCAATGCCTTCGGGCGCGGCAATCAGGTTCACCAGGCGGATATTGCTGCAGCCCCGCTGCTTAATAAAGGTGATGGCGGCGGCGGCGCTGCCGCCGGTGGCCAGCATGGGATCCAGCACGATGAGCTGGCGGTGCTCGGCGTCGTCGGGCAGCTTGCAGTAATATTCCACAGGCTCCAGGGTCTGCGGGTCGCGGTAGAGGCCGATATGGCCCACCTTGGCGTTGGGAATCAGGTTCAAAATGCCGTTCACCATGCCAAGGCCAGCGCGCAGGATGGGAATGATGCCGATGGGCTTGCCGGCCAGGGTCTTGGTTTTCATGGTGCAGATGGGGGTTTCAATCTCCACATCCTCCGTGGGCAGATCGCGGGTCACTTCATATACCATCAGCATGGAAATTTCATCCAGCAGTTCCCGGAATTCCTTGCAGCCCGTGTCCTTCTGCCGCATAATGCTCAGCTTATGCTGGATCAGCGGATGATCGAAAATATGTACCTTACTCATGTGGTCCCCTTCCTTTCGTGCGCGCACTTACGCAAAAATGCAGGCGATTCATACCAATTCATTATTATAAACGAAAAATCGTTCCTTGACAAGCACAATTTCCCTTTCAATCGCTTTCATGTGATGAAAAAACAAAAAAAGGAAGCCGCGCCGGTTTCCATGGCATGGCCTCCCGCACAAATGGGATGGCTTATTCAAGGGCTGGCAGCTCCTCCGCCTTTTTCACATATTCCCGGCGGATTTCCCAAAAAGTGGCCTGCACATACTTTCCCCGCGTCAGCCATTCGCTGTCAACGGGGTCGATGAGAAACACCCGGTCCCAGGAAGCCTCGGTTTCCCGCGCCAGCGTTTCGGGCGCGAGCCCTTCCATCCACGCTTCCAGGCGGATATATTCTTCTTCCGTTTTCGCGTCTGCCACATAAGCGTTTTGCAGCAGAAGCTGCCAGGCGTCAAAATCCGTCAGCACGGCTTGAAAAGCGGGCACGTCCAGCGTCAGCAGCACCTTTGCTTCCGTGCGTTTTACAAAGGCCGCGCTGTTGGGGTCCGGCGCGCGGCGCTCAAATTCCCAGGTGTGCCAGGCCCATACGGGATAATCCACTCCCGCGGGGGCCGGGCCGATCTTCTCCCGCATCCTGTCCATCAGCCAGCGGTAAGGCTTTTCCAGGGAATCAGGCTTGGTCAGGTTAAAGGACTTTTCCCTTTGGCAGCGGAATACCCCGGTTTTCCTTATATCCGTCCATGCGGATTGGGGCTGCACGGTCCAAAGCAGCATAGGCTCCTCCCTTTACCGGTTCTGCACGTAGCCCAGGGTTTTTAAATCCTCCGCGGAATCCCGCCAGCCGGGCCTTACCTTGACCCACAGCTGCAAATTCACGTGGGTATCCAGCAAATTTTCAATGTCGGCCCTGGCCTCCGCCCCGATCTTTTGCAGCATGGCGCCCTTTTTGCCGATGATGATGCCCTTGTGGGAATCGCGCTCGCAGTAAATGGTGGCGTCGATCTCCGTAAAATGATCGTTGATTTTTTTGATGGCCATCATTTCCACGCCAATGCCGTGAGGCACCTCGTCCCGCAGATTGCGCAGGGCCTTTTCCCGGATGAGCTCAGCGCAGATATCCCGCTCCGGCTGGTCGGTGAGCATATCATCAGGAAAATACTTGGGGCCGATGGGCAAATGGGCGGTCAGCTCCTGCTTAAGGGCGTCCACGCCGTCGCCGGTCCGGGCGCTGATGGGCAGGATGCCGTCATACTTTGCGTCCTTGAAGGAATCAATGATGGTGAGCAGGTTTTTGGGCTCCACCAGGTCGATTTTGTTGAGCACCAGCAGCTTGTACACCTTTTTATGGCTCATTTCCTCCACGATGCTGCGGTCATGGGGGCCAATGGCCGTCACGTCCACCAGCACCAGCAGGGCGTCGATGCCCTCCATGGCTTCCTCAATGGACTGCACCATGAATTCTCCCAGCTTGGTGCGGGGCCGGTGGATGCCCGGCGTGTCCACAAACACGATCTGGCAGTTTTCCCCGCCCATGACGCCCATGACCCGGCTGCGGGTGGTTTGGGGACGGCTGGACACGATGGCCACCTTCTCCCCCACCAGGGTGTTGAGCAGGGTGGATTTTCCCACGTTGGGCCGGCCCACGATGGTGGCGAACCCGGAATGAAACGCTTTCTTCTGTTCCGTCATGTTTTTATCTCCATTTATGAATTGATGTAATTTTATTCTTTTCCCAATATATCCAGCATGCCCGTTTGGGGCCCGAAGCCATGGGGCAATAGCTGGGAAAGGGGCGCTTCCGCCCGTTCATCCCCGCAGGCCACGATGACGCGCAGGCCCGGCGCGAATTCATACAGCGCCTGGCGGCAGATGCCGCAGGGCCAGGCCATGGATTTTTCCGCCGCGATGGCTATGGCGGTAAATTCCCTCACCCCTTCGCTGACGGCCTTGAACAGGGCCGTGCGCTCGGCGCAGTTGGTAGCGCCGTAGGAAGCGTTTTCAATGTTGCAGCCCTTGAATACCTGGCCGTTTTTCGCAAGCAGGGCGGCCCCGACCTTAAAATGAGAATAGGGGGAATAAGAAAATTCCATGGCTTCCTTGGCCAAGGCGATCAGTTCGTCATCCGTCACCCGGCTCATGCCGGCCTTCTCCAGCGCTTTTTCTTCCATAGCGCGCATCCTTTCCTTGTCTTCCGGCTGCATATGGTCGTAGCCCATCAGGTGAAACAGGGCGTGGGCGGTCAGATACGCCAATTCCCTTTTCAGGCTGTGGCCGTATTCCTGGGCCTGCTCCTTGGCCCTGGGCAGCGAAATGATGATATCACCCAGAAAGCACCGGCCCGTTTCGTCCCGCTCCCGCAGCAGCTTTTTTTCGCAGGAGCCCAGGGTCTTTTCCGGCGTGCAGTCCGTCGAGGGGAAGGAGAGCACGTCCGTAGCCCGGTCCACCTGGCGGTATTCCCGGTTGATTTTACGGATTTCCTCATCGTCCGTCACACGTACCTGGGCGTAAACCGGCGCCTTGACGCCCTCCACCTCCACGCATTCCCGCGCCGCGCGCTCCAGCGCTTCCTCCGCCCCGTCCACGGGCGTTACATCCCACGCAAAATCCAAATAAGCGTTCACGTCATATCCTCCGGCTGGCGCACTTTGTTTTCTTCCGTTTCTTCGTCGGGCAACTGAATTTCGCCCTCCATGCGGGCCAGCAATTCCTGCTCCATTTCTTTGGTGGGCAGCGGCTCAATGGTAACCAATTCCTCAATGGGCACCGGCTTGGCGGAGGCCAAAGGCTCCACCTCCACCACCTGCTCGGAAGCCTGAGGCGCCACCGCCTGCATCGGCTTTTGGGCGTTCAGCTCCACCGTGGGCATATCCCCCGCCTTGGGCTCCGCGATGGTCACGGAGGATTCCGCTTCGATGCTGGCCTCCTCCACCGCGATATCCGGTTTGATGGCGCGAACCTTGATTTCGTCCATATCGGGGTATTCAATCCGCTCATGGAACACGCCCATCAGCACCTGCGTGGCGGCGGAGCAAATGCGGTCGATATCCCGCAGCGTCAGGGGGCTGTCGCTGAGCTGCCCATCCTCCAGCTTGCCGCGCACCAGCTTCACAATGAATTCTTCTATTCCTTCCGTCGTGGGGTTTTTCATGGTGCGCACGGCGGCCTCAATGGTGTCGCACAGCATAACGATGGCCCCTTCCTTGGTCTTGGGCGGATGGCCGTCGTAGCGGAAGCTGTCAATGTCCACCGGGCTGCCGTCGGCCATTTGCAGGGCCTTATGGTAAAAGTACATCACCGGCGTGTTGCCGTGGTGCTCTGCAATGATGGTCTGCACCGCGTGGGGCAGGCGGTAGGCCTTGGCCAGGGCCACGCCGTCC